>JABFRZ010000422.1 GCA_013140785.1 Planctomycetota bacterium
GTGCTGTGGACGCGCCGGCGCGCGACACCCTACGTGCCCTCACTGCTCCTGGTGGACGACACGCTCTACTTCCTGCACCACTACCAGGGCTTCCTGGCGCGCGTATCCGCGCGCACCGGGGCCGAGCCCGAGCGCGCTTTCCGGCTCGAGGGCATGGACGACGTGTACGCTTCGCCGGTCTCCGCCGCCGGGCGCGTCTACGTCACCGACCGCAGCGGCCTGACCGTGGTGCTGCGCCACGTCGCGGCCGGCAGCGGCGAGCTAGAGGTGCTCGCGCGCAACACGCTCGACGACAGTTTCAGCGCCTCCGCCGCGCTCGTGGGTCGGGAGTTGTTCCTGCGCGGAGAGCAGTTCCTGTACTGCTTGGCGCAGCGCTAGCGCTAGCCCAGGTGGACTCGTCCGACAGCTGGTACGTCGGCTCGGACGACGAGGACTGGTGCTCGACGAACGCCACGACCAACGGCTACGAGGACACCTACATCGGCGGGGGAACGGCCGTCGACACTTGCACGATGGGAACCGCCGGCACATCAGGCAGCATCGACATCTGCGTCGATGGAGACCAGACCAACGACGAGTGCAAGCCCGACGTCGGCGACGAGGACATCTGCCCGGGCGGCCTCAACGACTACGACCTCTGCGGTTCGGGGTCGCCCGACGTCTGCGATGAAAAGGACACGGACTAGCGAGGCGCTCGATGAGGCGGACACCGACAGGAGCACTCACCGGCGCCACACGGATCGACCTCGTCGTCTCCCTCGCGGTCGGCCTGTGCTTGGTCGGGCTGCTGCTCCTCCTCTGCACTCACCCTCGGCGTACGAGTCGTGCGGTGCAGGCCGGGGACTGCGCCGCGCCGGAGGCTGGGACGGTCGCGACGCCGCTCTCGCGACTTCCCGCTCCACCGAGGGAGCGGGAGGTCGCGGGAGCCGCGTCGCGATCTACCGCTCCCTCGGTGGAGCGGGACGCGCCGCGGGGTCCGCCGCCGACCCGACCGGCGCAGGACGGGCAGATCATCGGGCGCGTGTGGATGCACCTGCCCTGGATCCCCTCGGATCTCCTGCTGAGAATCTCGTCGTCGCGGACGCACGACGAATGTAGTGCGCTGTTGACCCAGCTGGAGCCGACGGTCGTCGGCAGGCTCAAGGTCCAGCTGCGCGGCGATACGCTGCACGACCAGGTCCTGACCGACGAGCAGGGTTACTTCCGCTTCGAGAGTCTCGCTCCGGGCACGTACGAGCTCTCGGCGGAGCTGCCTCTGACGAATCCATGGACCGGAGGGAGCACGCTTCTCAGGGCTTCCTCCCAAGTCCATCTCGAGACCGGCGCCGAGGCGGCCCGACTCGACCTCGGCCTGCGCGAGAGCGTCACCATCCGCGGTCGAGTCCTGGACTCCCTGGGCGCGCCGATCGCGGGCGTCGCCGTGGAAGGGCGAGCCGTGCCGATCGAGCGGCCCGACCTCCCTGGCGACGACGTGGACTCACCTTTCACCGTCCGCGCCGAGACGGACTCGAACGGCGAGTACGTCCTGCCGGGCTTTTTGCCGCCGCCCATCTACCACGCGGCGGGCTTCCTGCTCGGCGTGTGCAATGAAGTTGGCATGGAGCGCGTCGATGTTGCCGTGTCCGACCCGCGTTTCGAGGTCGCCAACGCGATGCGGGTGATCCTGATGACCGAGGCGCTGTCGAACGCCGCCGCTCCGCTGGCGGAAGTGCTGCGCGCCCTGCCGGCGTCGTTCAAGTTCCCGATGAGACGACCCGGAACCGACGCCTCGAAGGTCAAGCTCTACTCCAGCCAGTCGAACGACATCCTGGGAGTGGACGTCGTCGCCGATCCGAAGCGCTGAGCGGTCATGGTCGCCACCGTCGTTTCCATCGAGGAGCGCATCAGCGGCGAGCGCACGACGCGCCGCGTTGAGGGAGACAAGGCGTGGCTGTGCGGACTGATCCGCTCGCGGGCGGCGCCTGGCGTCTCGATGATCTGCGGTCGGTTCGGTTTCGGCGACGCCCTGATGCTCACGCCGGCTTTGCGCGGGCTGAAGGAGCTCCTGCCCGCCAATCCGGTTCACGTGTATTGCACGTCGAGTCAGTTCGACCTCTTCTCGCAGAACCCCAATGTCGATTTCCTGGTTGGCGTGCCGCGGGTGCTGCTGACGCCCAGCGTGTTCGACTTCATGACCCGGACCTATCCCAGCGCCGTGCTGATGAACGGCATCATCAACGGCAACCCCGAAGCCGAGCTCGCGAACGCGTACGAGCTGATGGCCCGCCGGGTGGGCGTCGCTCCGAGATCGCTGGTGCCCGAATACCACGTCCTGCCCGAGGAGATGAGCCGCGCCCGGCAAGCGCTCCTGCGGCACGGGCTTCGCCCGGGCGAGGACCATCTGGTCGTCCTGCAGCCGAAGGCGAGCTCCATCCTGCGCTGCCTGCCCGACGAAACGCTCGTCGAGGTGATCCGCGCGCTCGTCCAGCGCGACTGGAAACCGATCGTCTTCTGGCAGGAGGCAGAGATCCCGAGTGCCGTGGCCTCGCACGCTTTCTGGACCGCCCGCGACGCGGCCGGTCTCGGCCTCCGCGATCTGTGCGCGATGGTCGCGATGGCGGATATTGTCATCGCGACCGACAGCATGTTGTCGCATCTGGCACCGGCCTTCGACATTCCGTCGGTGCTCTTGTACGGGCCCTTCGACTGGGCACTGCGTGCCGCGCACTTCCCCAAAGCGCACATGCTCCAGTCCGTGTCGCCGTGCGGGCCCTGCTTCCAGCACGGCGGGCGCTGCCTCCTCGAGGGACGCGCGATCCCCTCCTGCATGCGCTGGTTTCGCGCCGACGCGATCATCGCGGCGGTCGAGGCCGCGATGCGCGGGAGTCGCGCTCGGCCCGCAGAGCGCGCGCCGGTGGCGCGACGCTCACGCCCTCGACGGTGCAAGCTGTGCGGACACACCGCGTTCCTGCCCTACGCTCGCAAGGGTGCCGTCCATTACCACAGGTGCATCGCCTGCGGCACGGCGGAGGCCAAGGTCCGCCGGCGCAAGGAGGCGGATGGGCTCTTCCTCCTCAGCGGGAAGCGTGCGCGCCGCCGGCTGGAGATGCGAGGACTCCTGGCGCTCATGCAGACCGTAAACGCGCTCGTGAAGCGGAGGGGGCGCCGGCTGCTCGTCCTCGACTGCAGCGCGGACCGAAGGATCGGCGTTCTAGCGCTGCGCGGCATGCGCGCAAGAGTGGAGCCCTGGAGCCCCCTCATGCCGCGGCCCGATGGCGCGGGGGACGGAGCTGGGTCGGGAGCGACCGCAGCGCACAAATCGGCCGACCGTGACGTCGTGACGATGCTGCACTCCCTTCCGTTCGTCCGGGATCTCGACGCCGTCCTGGATCGACTGCTCGCGAGGCTCAAAGAGGGCGGGCACCTGGTGCTCTCGACCTTCCTGACCGACGACATCAAGGTGCCGTCGGTGTCGCCCGTGCTCGTGAGACGGGTCCCGGGAGACATCCCGTTGATTCCCAGCCTGAAGGGACTGGACGCACTGCTCGGACGCCGCGGGCTGAGACGCGTCTGGTCGTCGCGCATTCCCGGACAGCCGAGCACCCTGTGCGTCTTCGTGAAGGCTTGTGCGGCCGACGCTCGTCCGTCGCCGAGGGCGCGCGGACGGCCGGTCCCTAGCGGCATCGGTGTGAAGTGGATCTCGACGGTCTCGGAGGCCTGAGCCGTGGCAGCCACGCCCATGTCGCCCTCGCCGTCCACGTCGGCGCAGGTCACGCCCACGGGCCAGATGCCCGTCGGGACCTACAGATGGGGCGCGAAGGTTCCGTCGCCGCGGTCCCGCCGCGCGAGCGCGTCTTCCTCACCACGGCCGTGCCCTTCGGGGACGCGCTCGGCCCCATCGCCGACGACGCACCGGGGACGCACGATTCGGTGCCGGTCACGCAGCAGGAGCGCTTCCTCGCGCTGGCCCTCGATCGGCGCGACGGCAAGCTCCTGTGGCAGACCACGCTGCGCGAAGAGCTGCCGCACGAGGGCGGCCACAAGACCGGGAGCTATGCCTCGGCTTCGCCCACGACCGACGGCGAGGTCCTGATCGCGCCCTTCGGCTCGCGCGGCCTGTATGCGCTCGACCTCGCGGGCAAGGTCCTGTGGAAGCAAGACCTCGGGCGCATGGCCACCAAGCACGCCCATGGCGAAGGTAGCTCGCCGCTGCTCGTCGGCGAGTTCGTGGTGGTCGTGTGGGATCACGAGGGCGATTCCTTCGTGGCCGCCTTCG
>JABFRZ010000149.1 GCA_013140785.1 Planctomycetota bacterium
CACCGAAGTTGATCGCCCCCTGAATCTCTGGCGCAACGAGCCGAGCATCCTCGTCGATCACCCGGATTCGTAGAGTGTGCTGTCCTCCCTCGCCTGGATCGGTCTCCAGCTTGAGAGCCAAGAACATCCTGGGCCAAGTGAAGGGGACGCGGGCAGCGAAGATCACGTTGAACTCGCCAAGGATGTTCAACTTCCCTTCTGCCGTTGTGTTCGCAGCATCCGCGAGCACTGCAAGTCGGGCGTGCATCAGTAGCTCTCCTACGGGGGGACCGGAAGGGTACAGTCCGCACCACCTAGTGGGGGCAGCGCAAGTGGACGATCATGCAACGTACGCGTCGCCTTGTCCGGGGCGTCCTGGCGGACCGCTCTGACCATCGCCAGGATCCCGGCCCGGAGCGGCGACGGAAGGCTGGGCCACGCATCGACAACCTCCTCCAGGCTCGCTGCCAGGCTAGACGCGCTAAGTGGGACGCTAAGTGCACCTTGCTCGGAGCCCTCAGAATCCGCCGCATCTCGGTGCTTGCTAGCGACTTCGGATCCTGTTGCGTGGCCTACGAGCAGCGGAATCATAATCCGCGTGTCGGGGGTTCGAATCCCTCCACCGCTACCACCTGACTGCGTTGGTGACCCCTCCGGCGCCGCGTGAGGTTGGGTCGGGGGCTCGACCCGTTGTTGGGCTTGGCTTGTGCAGCCACCGCCAAGCCGGAGTCACCCGGATCAGAGGGATGACTGTTTCAGCGGGGGGAACGACGTGGTTGTGACGGCCACGTAGTCGCAGAAGGACTCTTGCGACGACCGCTCGGCATACAGGAAGAAGGTCAGGAGACCAGCGGAATCGACGTAGCGGGCGAAGTCCTGGGTGATGTGGGCGCTCAGGCGACCGTCGACGTTCCCAGCCCAGTTCGCCATGTACGCGTTCGCGCCGAAGTTCCCGCGGGCGTCGCACCAGTCCTGCGTCTGGCTGTCCCAGACGTACAGCTCCATTTGCAGGCAGTCGTCGCCGTAGCCTTCCCACAAGAGCTCGATGTCGAGCAGGCTCCCGAGCGGTTCATCGAGCTGGAACTCGAAGAGGTGAGAGGATTCGAAGCCCGAGGAAGGAACGGGGGCGACGTAGCGCGCTGGATCGAGGTCGCCGCCCGTCGCGTCCGAAGAAGCGATGGCCGCGAAGGCCCCCGGATCGATGGACTCGAGCGGGGTTGCGACCGAGGCTGGGTAGCGGGTTCCTGCGATCTGCGACCAGCTCGAGGTCTGGAAACCAAAGGCCCATTTGTCGATGCCCGCTCCGCTCTGGAAGTCGTGCACGCGGCGCATTGCCTTGGCGACATCGAAGTCCGCCGTACTCGAGGCCTCTGCCGAGTTGCCCGAGTCGTCGTGGGCGATGGCGCGCACGCGTGCCTGGGAGGAGCCCACGTACGCCGGCACTCTCCACGCGTAGTGGCCGCTGTCGGCGAGACCGGCAGCGATCGTGTGGGGGAAGGAGAGGCCGCCGTCGGTCGAGTAGTGCAGGTCGATCGAGCTCACACTGCCGTCGTCCGTCGAAGACCAGGCGATGTCGTGGGTCCGGTTCCACGGAAGGACCTCGCCGCCCGCCGGGGAGAGCACGTGCACGCTCGGGATCGCGGAGGTGTAGCGTGGGACCTGCATCACGATGCAGTGGATCGCGCCCGCGGCCGGAATGATGGCGTAGCAGTCGATCGGCACGAGCCTGACGAGTGGACCCGCGGCCAGGGCCCAGGCGGAAAGCGCCGCCTGATCCTCGTCGTTGTAGCTCGCGTTGCCCGGACCGTAGATCGGGACGAAGATCCGGTCGTTGACCCTGAAGGCGTTCGCGTAGGTGTAGTGCGTGGAACCCACGTTCCAGGCTGGCGTGCGCTGCACGGTGAAGCCCAGGTTCTCCATGTAGGGCACGGCATCGTTCGTGACCTGGAGCGCAGTGGCGTTGGAGCCGGGCTTGAACTCCGAGATGATCGCGCTGTCTTCGTCCACCAGGTACAGCCACATGTCGATGTGGCCGGTGCCATCGACGCTGGCGGGCAGGCGCGGCAGGATGTGCAGCGTGTCTATGCCCTGGTGGGTCCGGTAGAGGTCGGCGATCGCTTGCACGGAGAGGTCCGGATTGTCCTGCTGCACGAGCGAGGTGACGTAGCCGGAGCGACCCGGTCCGGGCTGGAAGTTGCCCCCAGAGTAGTACAGGCCCATGGGGTAGCTCGGCTCGATGAACGTGTCGTAGGCCAGTCGGGTGGGGATGAAATTGTCCACCGGTCGTGACGGGTAATAGTGACTGTCGGCGACCACGCGCGTGCCCGACTGCCACACGAAGTGCGGACCGTAGTCGCGGAGCCAGATCGAGTTCGTGGACTCGATGATGAAGCGCACCTTGGCCATGTCGGCCCCGGCGGCCAGGAAGTCACTGCTGGCCGAGCTCAGTTGTGACGTGCTGCTGACGACGACGTAGGCGAACTCGTCGTGCGCGGAGTCGCCCGTCAGTGCTGCCACGCAGTCGGTCACGACCGACGGCCAAGAGCTCGTGCCATAGCGGAAGAGGACGCCATCGACTGGGTCGTACTCGGGGGGCGACTCGAGCAGGCCCGAGGTCGGCGCGCTACGCGGCGATGGAAGAGCCCTCCCAGTCACAGCGAAGGGCACGCGGGAGCGAGTGCGATCGTCCTCGGGCGTGCCACCCTCGCGCCAGCGGGGGAGTGGTCCGAGCAGTTCCGCGTTCAGGGGACGGCCCGATCCGCTCTGCGCAAGAAGAGCGCCGCTCAGCGCCGCCAGGCTCGAGAAGAAGAGGAAGAACGACGCGATGTCGGTGCGCATCGCCCGAGTGTGTTCACGCTCGGCGAACCCCGCAACAGGAAACCCGTCCCTCGGAACCGGCCCCTAATTCAGGCCACTTGAAGGTCAGCCACAAGGACGGCATTCCACCATCCAGAGAAGAGTCCCGTCCAGGGGCCGCGCACGCCGCGCCGGCAGCGCAGGCGTCACGGAGTCGTCCAGGGCCGCCGCCAGGGCCGGAGCCTTGTCGCTCCCAGAAACCAGGAACACGAGCGCCCGCGCCTGCTCGAGCGTTGCGAGGGTCAGACTCAGGCGCGCGACGGGTGGAAGCGGCGCGCGCCCAACCGTGACCCAGCCCTCGGCTTCGAGCGCGGGCGTGCCTGGGAAGAGCGAGAGGGTGTGCCCGTCCGGGCCGAGGCCCAGCAGCACGAGATCGAGACGAGGAACGGGGCCGAGCTCGGCGCACAGCTCGCGCTCGTAGCGCGCGGCTTCGGCTTCGGGGTCCGGGGTTTCGCCACGCATGCGGTGCACCTGACGCGCGTGGAAGCAGGCGAGGATCCCGCTCTCGCTCACCATGCGGTAGTTGCTGTCCGCATGCTCGGGGGCCACGCAGCGCTCGTCGCCGAACCAGGCGTGCGCGCCGGCCAGGGTGCTCGCATCCGCGCGGCGCGCGAGCTCGCGGTAGAGGCCGCGGGGCGTCGAGCCGCCGGCCAGGGCCAGATGGAAGGTGCCGCGCGTGTCGAGGGCCGCACGAGCGTGCGCGAGCACGATCTCGGCTCCTGCGCGCGCCAGGTCGTCCGCGCTCGCCACCGGGTGCACGCTCTCGCGCGGCCGCAGGGCGCGCGCGGGGATCACGTCTCGGGTCCCGTGAGCCAGCGTCGTCCATCGCGCTCGAGCAGCTGCTCGGCCTCGCGCGGACCCATGCTCCCGGCCGCGTAGTTGGGGAAGTTGCGAGCCGGCAGGGCCTGCCACACGTCGAGCATCGGCTGCACCACGGCCCAGCCGGCCTCGACCACGTCGGCGCGCTGGAACAGCGTCTGATCGCCCAGCATGGCATCGTAGAGCAGGCGCTCGTAGCCGGTGGCCGGCTCGGCCCCGAAGTGATCGGCGTACTGGAAGGCCATGTCCACTGTGCCGATGCGCATGACGGCTCCGGGGACCTTGGCGCTGAAGTGCAGCTGGATGCCCTCGTTCGGCTGCACCTGGATCACCAGGCGGTTGGAGCCGAGCTTCTCGATCGCGGTGCCGCGAAACAGTGCGAAGGGTGGCCGCTTGAACTGCACGACGATCTCGGTCACGCGCCGCGCCATGGCCTTGCCCACGCGCAGATAGAAGGGCACGTCCTTCCAGCGCCAGTTCTCGACGTCGAGCTTCATCGCCACGAAGGTCTCGGTGGACGAGTGCGCGTTCACGCCCTGCTCGGCGCGGTAGTCCGAGAGGTCGCGGCCGCCCGCGCGGCCGGCGCCGTACTGGC
>JABFRZ010000538.1 GCA_013140785.1 Planctomycetota bacterium
GCGGTAACGAGTTACGAATCGTTCCATGGCGCCGTCCTCGGGCAGAGGTTGTGTGACAACTGCCGTACTACCCGGGGACGGACGCCGATCAAAGACTTGGGTTGCGGGCGTCAGCCAGCGCTAGGAGGGTGAGCAAGAATCCCCCGGCATGCCGAGAGCCGGCCGGACGCGTCGTGGCAAGGCGCGGCGACGACGCGTGTTAACGGAGAAACACTCGGAGGAGCCGCAACGCCGCCACGGCGCGTCCGGATGGCTCGCAGGCGCCGGGGGATTCCTGCTCACCCTCTGAGCACGCCTTCGGCCCCGCGAGCACTACGGACGACAGATGGTTCCGGCTACGCACCTCGAAGGAGCGCCGCCGATCCACGCCGGAGCTACCCTTCCAGCGTGGAAGCGCTGATCGACATGCACTCCTCGCCCTCCTCACGCGGTGCCTCCGGCACGCTGCAGACGGTGATGACGCCGGCTCCGGTGATCATCGACCGGGATGCCACGCTCGACCAGGCGCTCGCGATCCTCGAGAACTACGGCTTCCGCCACTTGCCCGTGGTCGAGTGCAACCGCGTGATCGGAATCCTCTCCGACCGCGACCTGCGCTTGTCCACGGCGATGCTCTCGTCCGCGCGCCGCCTGCGCGATCGGAAGGGACGCAAGCTGCCCGGGGCCGAGCGCGTCTTCGAGGTCATGCGCGCGCCGGTGCACTGCCTGCCGCTCGACGCGACTCCGTCCCAGGCCGCGCGGGACATGGTGGCGCGCGAGATCGGCGCCATCCCGGTCGTCGATGGCGAGTGCCTGGTCGGGATCGTCACCGAGACGGATCTGCTGCGGCTCTTCCTCGAGCGCTGCCGCTCGTCCCACGGGAGATGCGACGATCTCACGCGCTACCACATGCACCAGCCCCTCGGCTGCGTCGTACCCGAGATGTCGGTCGAGGAGGCGCTCGATGCGTTGGACAGGAAGATCGGGCACGCCGGGGTGGTCCAGGACGGCCGTCTGGTCGGGATCGTGGCCGAGCGCGACCTGCGAGTCGGGCTCGCGCGGGCCATGATCAAGGATGCGCGCGCCCAGTCCGAGGGACGCATCGAGGACGTGTCGATGCGGGTCCGGCAGGTCATGACGGAGAGGATCGTGGACATCGAGCCGGGGACGCCGCTCTCGTGCTGCGCCGGGCGAATGCTCGACGCCCACATCAGCGCGCTGCCGGTCAGCGAGGACGGCCTGCCGGTCGGCATCCTCACGCAGCGCGACATCCTCGAGTACTTCGCGGCCATCACCAGGGTTGCGTGAGAGGAGCCCGCGGCGGCTGACTCACGCCAGGTGCTATGCTGGCCGCGGAGTGGAACGAGCCAAGCCGACCGCTGAACTCGAGGCGCGCAGGGCGAATGAAGCCGCGGGACTCGCCGAGGCCTTCCGCTCGTTCGTCGAGCACAACGACGAGCTCATCACCGTCGTCGATCGGGGGGGCGCGTTCGTGTACGTCAACCGGGCGGCCGAGCGCGTCTTCGGGATCGCGCAGGAGCAGTGCCTGGGGCGCTCGGCCTTCGACTTCGTCCATCCCGAGGACCGTGCCCGCACGGTGGAAGCCTTCCAGGCCTGGCGGGCCGCGAGTGCGTCCTGCTCGTTCTCGTTCGAGAACCGCCAAGTGAGCCGGAGCGGCGAGGTCCGGCACATGCGCTGGTCCATCACACCCTGCTTCGGAGCGGACGGCACCCTGCACTGTCTGGCCTCTTCGGCCCGCGACGTGGGCGCGACCCGGCGCTTCGAGCAGGAACTCGTCCAGCGCGAAGTGCGCTTGCGGGCCTTGCTGGCCGGCATGCTCGATCCCGTGGTGACCATCGACGCGTTCGGGATCATCCAGGACGCCAGCGAATCGGTGCGCAGCGTCTTCGGCTACGCGCCCGGCGAGATCGTGGGCCAGAACGTGAAGCTGCTCATGCCGGAGCCGCACGGCCCGGCCCACGACGGCTACCTGGCGCACTACCGGCGCACGGGCGAGACCAACATCATCAATCGCACCCGCGAGTTCGAGGTCCTGCGCAAGGACGGGACGCGCCTGGTGTGTGAGCTCTCGGTCTCGCGCGTGGACCCACCCGGAGAGGACGGACCGCTCTTCATCGGCAGCTTCCGCGACGTCACGGCCCGCATCCACGCCGTGCGCGAGCTGCACGAGAGCGAGCAGCGCTTCCGCGCCATCTTCGATCAGGAGTTCCAGTTCGTGGGCCTGCTGCGCACCGACGGCGTGCTGGTGGAGGTCAACCAGGCCGCGCTGGAGGCCGCCGGACTCACGCGCGCCGAGGCGCTCGGCCGGCCCTTCCCCGAAACGGCCTGGTGGTCGCACACGCCCGAGGCCCAGAAACTCGTGCGGGATGCGATCGGCGCCGCCGCGCGTGGCGAGTTCGTGCGCTTCGAGACCACTCACCGCCGGCGCTCGGGAGAGCTCATCGCGGTGGACTTCTCGCTCAAGCCGGTCCGCGACGAAGCGGGGCGCATCGTGCTGCTGCTGCCGGAAGGGCGCGACATCACGAAGCTCAAGGAGGCGCAGCGCCGCGAGACCACCATGCTGCGCGCCCTCGCGAGCATCGGTGAATCGGCCTCGATCCTGGCGCACGAGATCAAGAACCCGATCACGGCCGTGAACCTGGCTCTCAAGGCCGTGGCCGATCGCCTGGGCGAGGACCACCAGGAAGTGCTCCTCGATCTCGTCCAGCGATTGCAGAAGCTGGAGCGCACCATGCGCCGGACGCTGTCCCTCGCGCGGCCGCTCGAGCTTCGTCGCCGCACGATCGATCCGCGCGCGTTGCTCGAGGACGCGGCCCGGAGCCTGCTGCCGGAGCTGGAGCAATGCGGTGTCGCGCTCGAGCTCCGAACCGAGGCGGGGCTCTCGGGCATCGAAGGCGATCACGATTTGCTCGAGGAAGTCCTGACCAACCTGATCAAGAACGCACGCGAGGCGCTCGGCTCCGGCGGGCACATCCGGCTCTCCGCCGTGAGCAGGGAGAAGCACATCGAACTCGCCGTGGAGGACGACGGCCCTGGGATTCCCGAGAGCGTCCTCGTCAACCTCTTCAAGCCGTTCCACACGACCAAGGCCGAGGGCACGGGCATCGGCCTCGCGCTCTGCAAGAAGATCGTCGTGGAGCACGGCGGCGAGATCACCGTCGGACGGAGCGCACAGGGCGGTGCGCGCTTCACGATCCGCCTGCAGTCCGTCGCGCCCGGCGAACAGACGCGGGCGTAGAGCTACGCATTCGGGGGTAGTGCCAGGGGAACTAGGGCCCAGCCCGCGCGGAGAGGCGAGAAGCGCTGCACTGGCCAGGTCCAGCGGCTAGCCTGGACGTGTGGCCACGACCTCGGATCCCTCTGGAGGCACTTGCTTGGAAGCGACGAACAACACGAAGATCCGGGTCTTTCTGGTGGACGACCAGGCGATGATCCGCGCCTCGCTCAAGAGCTTCCTCACGCAGCGCGAGCGCTTCGAGGTGGTGGGAAGCAGCGGTGACGCGCGGCGCGCGGTCGACGAGATCGCCGCGGTTCACCCGCACGTCGTGGTGCTCGACATCACGATGCCCGGCCTCTCGGGACTCGACGCGATCCCGCTGATCCGCAAGCAGTCGCCCAAGGTCAAGATCGTCATGCTGACGCACCACGAGGGCGAGACCTTCGTGGAGCAGGCGCTGCGCGCCGGCGCGGAGGGCTACCTGTCCAAGGACTCGGACCCGTCCGAGCTCGCGCTGGCCATCGAGGCCGTGCACCGCGGGGATCCCTACGTGTCTCCGCGCGTCGCCGCCGGGCTCGTCGGCGCGCTGCGCGGCCGAGGCGGAACCGAGGCCTCGAAGAGCCGGCTGGCGGGCCTGACTCCGCGGGAGCGCGAGGTCTTCCAGCTGCTCGCGGTCGGCAAGAGCAACAAGGAAATCGCCGCGGCCCTCAACATGAGCCTGGGGACCGCCAAGAAGCACCGCGAGAATCTGCAGCGCAAGCTCGCCTGCAACTCGGCCGCCGAACTGGCGCGCCTGGCGATCCGCGAGGGACTGCTGGAGATCTAGCAGCTCGTGGTGAAAGTCGCGTAGCGAGGCGAAGCGTGCGTTCGCGCCGCAAGGAGAGCGACAGAGCGACGGCGGAAGCGGCCTTTGTGGCCGCTGAGCACGGCCTGGATTGATACAGGACGACGAGCTCGACGCCGCGGCGCGAAGGCACGCGAAGCCGCAGTAGCGACTTTCACCACGGGCTGCGAGCAGGCGCCGCTCGCC
>JABFRZ010000201.1 GCA_013140785.1 Planctomycetota bacterium
TGGGCGTTGCCCGTGTAGCGCTTCCCGAAGCCACCCTGGTTGAGGTACTGGAGGATGCGCTTGTTCTCGAGCGTGGCCGAGCAACTGGCGAGCGCGCCGAAGGCGAACACGACGAGCAGCGCGACTAGCAGCCCGTGGCGAAAGTCGCGTAGCGAGGCGAAGCGCGCGTTCGCGATGCAAGGAGAGCGACAGAGCGACGGCGGAAGCGGCCTTTGTGGCCGCTGAGCACGGCCTGGCTTGTCACGAAACGACGAGCTCGACGCCGCAGCGCGAGCGCGCGCGAAGCCGCAGTAGCGACTTTCACCACGGGCTGCTAGAGCGCGGGACCAGCGGGAGGAGGAGGGCATCGGGACGGAGCCCCCCAGGCCCGGAAGCGGGCCGTCCGGGCGGGGCTTCCGACTATCGGCGCGAGGGCGCGGCCGGTTGAACCAGGCCGCGCACGCGCGGTTCTGGAGGCGCGTCACGGCGCCCTCAGCGAGCGTACTGCCGGGCGTAGTACTCACGGTATGCGCCACTCCTAACCCGTTGGAGCCAAACGGCATGGGCCTGGTACCACTGGATCGTCCGAGGCAAGGCCAGCTCGAAGCGGAAGCGTGGCTCCCAGCCGAGCTCGCGCCGGATCTTGCTGGCGTCGATGGCGTAGCGCCGGTCGTGACCGGGGCGGTCCTTGACGAAGCGGATCAGCGTCTCCGGTTTGCCGAGCGTGCTGAGGATCAAGCGCACGATAGAGAGGTTCGGGTACTCATTGTCGCCGCCGACGTTGTAGACCTCGCCCGCGCGGCCGCGCTCGAGCACGGCCAGCAGCGCCTCGCAGTGGTCCTCGACGTACAGCCAGTCGCGCACGTTCTGGCCGTCGCCGTAGACGGGCAGCTCCCGATCCTCGCTGGCGTTGGCGATCATCAGCGGGATGAGCTTCTCGGGAAACTGGTAGGGCCCGTAGTTGTTGGAGCAGCGCGTGATGATGCCCGGGAAGCCGTGCGTGTGGAACGCGGCGCGCACGAGCAAGTCGCTGGCCGTCTTGCTGGCCGAGTAGGGCGAGTTCGGAGCCAGCGGCGTCTCCTCGCTGAACTTGCCGCTCGCGCCCAGGGAGCCGTAGACCTCGTCGGTCGAGACGTGCACGAAGCGTTCGACCTGGCGCGCGCGGCTCTCGTCGAGCAGGACCTGCGTCCCGAGCACGTTGGCGCGCACGAAGGGCAAGCCCGACTCGATCGAGCGATCGACGTGGCTCTCGGCCGCGAAGTGCACCACCGCGACGGGCCCGCGACAGGCCGCGAAGGCGCGCGCCACGTCGGCCGCCTCGCAGATGTCGCCGTGCACGAAGGCGTAGGCGGGGTTGGCTTCGACCGCGCTGAGGTTCTCGAGGTTGCCGGCGTAGGTCAGGGCGTCGAGGTTGACCACCTGCCAAGCCGGGCGCTCGCGCAGCAGGAGCTGCACGAAGTTGCTGCCGATGAAACCCGCGCCGCCGGTGACCAGGATCGTTCGCTTCATGACCTCATGCCAGGCACTTCAGGCCAGGAGTCGCTCCGCGGCGAGGAAGTCCCGCAGGGCCTCGCGCCAGGGTTTCAGGGACCGCCCGCGCAACGCCGTCAGGCGCGTGCAGTCGAGCACGCTGAAGGCCGGGCGCCGCGCCGGGCGCGGGAACTCGGCCGTGGTGCAGGGCCGGATCGGCGTCGTCTTGGCGCACAGCTCGAGCGTGGCGCGCGCGAAGTCGAACCAGCTCGCGCGGCCCTCGCAAGCCGCGTGGTAGAGGCCGCTGGCGCGCGCGGCCAGCACATCCCACAGCACCGGCGCGAGTTCGAGCGTCGAGGTCGGAGCGCCGACCTGGTCGTTCACGACCTTGAGCTCGGGCTTGCTGGCCGCCAGCGCCAGGATCGTGCCGGGAAAGTGCTTGCCGCGCGGGCCGTACAGCCATTGTGTGCGCACGATCGCCGCCGCCGGATGGGCCTGGCTCACACGCTGCTCGCCGGCGAGCTTCGTTCGTCCATAGGCGGAGAGCGGTCGGGTCGCGTCGCGCTCGCCATAGGGCGTCTGCTTCTCGCCATCGAACACGAAGTCCGTGCTGACGTGCACGAGCGGGATGCCACGTCGCACGCAAGCCTCGGCCACGACGCGTGGGGCCTCGCCGTTCACGCGCAGGGCACGCAGCTCGTCCTCCTCGGCCTTGTCCACCGCCGTGTAGGCCGCGCCGTGGATCACTCCGGCGAGCGGCGCGAGGACGTCGAAGAGCGCCTCGACCTCCGCGCGCGCGGCGAGATCGACGCCAGGCTTGGCTACCGGCGGGCTGCCGGCCGGCGCGGCGACGAGGTCGGTGCCGAGGGCCTCGACTCCGCGCGGCGCGCTGAGCAGGAGCTGGCTGCCCAGCATCCCGGCTGCGCCCGTGACGAGCACGCGGCCTTCCAGGCGCGCGCGCGTCATTCCTTGCGGTTGGCGCCGCCCTCAGCCACCAGGTTCGCAGCGCGCAGCAGCGACTCGAAGGTACCCGCGTCGGTCCACCAGCCGTCCAGGACCTCGCAGGTCATCGAGCCGTCGCGGATGTACCAGTTGTTGACGTCGGTGATCTCCAGCTCGCCGCGATCGGAGGGCTCCAGCGTCTTGATGATCTCGAACACGCGCGCGTCGTACAGGTAGATCCCGATCACGGCCAGACTCGACTTCGGACTCTTGGGCTTCTCCTCGATCGAGAGCACGCGCTCGCCCTTGAGCTGGGCCACGCCGAAGCGCTGCGGGTCGGGCACTTCCTTGAGCATGATCTTGGCGCCCACGCGCTGCTCGCCGAAGTTGCGCACCGCGCGCGTGATGTTCTTCTCGATGATGTTGTCGCCCAGGATCACGCAGATCGGCTCGCCGGCCGCCCAGTGCTCGCACAGTCCGAGCGCCTCGGCGATGCCGCCCTCGCCCTTCTGGTAGGTGTAGTTCAGGTGCTTCAGGCCGAAGTCGCTGCCGTTGCCGAGCAACGAGAGGAAGTCGCCCGACTTCTTGCCGCCCGTGACGATCATGATGTCGCGGATCCCCGCGTGGATCAGCGCCTCGATCGGGTAGTAGATCATCGGCCGATCGAAGATCGGCAGGAGGTGCTTGTTGGTGATCTTGGTCAGCGGATAGAGCCGCGTGCCCAAGCCACCGGCGAGGATGACACCCTTCATGAGGACTCCGGCTCGGCGTGCCGACTGGCGCAGGGACGCTCCGTCGGCGGGGGAAAAGTCGAGGACACTACGAGCGCCACCCTAGCGGCCCGCACGCGCGCCATCAATCGGCGACACCGGCCGCGCGCCGAGCCGACACGGGATCTCTCGGCGCGGGCTGGCGCTCGCAACCCGAGCTCGCCTGCATCGGCCTAGCAGCCCGTGGTGAAAGTCGCTACTGCGGCTTCGCATGCCTTCGCGCTGCGGCGTCGAGCTCGTCGCGCCGTGCTCAGCGGCCACAAAGGCCGCTTCCGCCGTCGCTCTGTCGCTCTCCTTGCGGCGCGAACGCAAGCTTCGCCTCGCTACGCGACTTTCACCACGGGCTGCTAGCGTGCCGCCGAACCACGATCCGGCGTGACGCTACTCGTCTCGCATCTCCCTCGCCGCCTCTGCGATCTTCTCCACCAGCGCGTCCTCTTCCGTCTTCCCGTTGGTGGCCAGCACGATCAGCAGGTCCTCGTCGATGAAGTAGCGGAAGGCGGCGTTCCCTCCGCCCGAATGACCGACGGAGCGCTGGCCCGCGCGCGTATCCACGATCACGCCACAGCCATAGCTCGTGTTCGCCGCGAGGCTCACCTGGGCGCCGGAAACGAGCTCGGCGGGTTGCCAGAGGAGGTCGAGGTCGGGCTGTGGCAGCACGCGCGCGTGGGCCCAGGCGTCGGCCCAGCGATACCACTCCTCGACGCTGGTGTTCACGCCGGCCGCGCCGCGCACGAACTCGGGGAAGTGGCTCTGCCGCGGGCGCAGCGCGCCGTCGCGCCGCTCGTACATCGAGGCGCGTCCGGAAATGACGTCGTCGGAGTCGCCGAAGGTCGTGGCCTTCAAGCCAAGGGGCTCGAAGAGGCGCCGGCTCATGAAGCTCTCGAAGGGGAGCTCGCCGTACGTCTCCACCAGCATCAGGAGGAGCATGTAGTTCGTCTGGTTGTAGCTCCAGCGCGCGCCCGCCGCGAAGGCGAGCGGCAGGGGACAGACCTTCGGCAGCGCTTCCTCCCGCGTGGTAGCGATCAGCGGCTCGTGCCCGGGCGTGCTCGCTATGTCCGGCAGACCGGAGGTGTGCGTCAGGA
>JABFRZ010000286.1 GCA_013140785.1 Planctomycetota bacterium
GCGCCAGCGCCCAGCGCGCGATCACCGTGGCCCACGCGCAGCCGGCCACACCCAGCGCAGGCGCACCGAGGTGCCCGCCGATCAGGACCCAGTCGAGCAGCGCGTTGAGCGCGTTCGCGGCCAGGATCACGAGCACGAGCGCGCGCATGCGCTGGGTCGCCTGCAGCACCTGGCGCTGGGCCACGAAGAAGAGGAAACCCGGCACGCCCGCGATCGAGATGCGGATGAAAGCGCTCGCGCCGGGCACGACCTCCGCGGGCTGACCGAACAGGCGCAGGAGCGGCTCGGCGAACAGGAACGGCACGGCGATCAGGAGCGAGAGTGCGAGCGCGAGTACGAGCCCGCGCTGCAGCGCGCGCGTGATGGCTTCGTCCTCGCCGGCCCCGTGGGCCTGCGAGACGATCGGGTCGAGCGCCGCGAGGAGTCCCATCCCCAAGCCGAGCACGGTGAACGAGAGGCTGTGGCCGAGCGCCACGGCCGCGAACTCCGCGGCCGAGACGCGCCCCATGAAGGCGGCGTCCACCGCGCCCATCGCGTACAGCCCGACCTGCACCACCATCACCGGCGCGGCCAGGCCGAGCAGGGCGCCGAGCTCCTCGCGCCAGGCCGCGCGCGCGCTGTTCAGGGGGAGCACCTCATGCGAGCGGCAGGGTAGGAAGGGTCTGCGCTCCGCTCCAGACGGCGTGGCTCCAGACGGCGTTGCTCCAGACACCACCGCACCCGCGCCGCGCGCGGGATAGGTTTCGAAGGGCAGACCCTCAGCCACCAAGAAGTCCCCGGAGTCCCGGGGCGGTCCGCCCGCTCGCATGCACCACTGTTCCCGCGCGGCGGTTCCGGCCCTGCTCGTCTCGCTCTCGGCACTCCTTTCCGGGTGCAGCGGCAGCCTCACCCCACCCGGCTCCGGAGTGCGCATCCTTCCGGGTGGCCCTCTGCCCGGGCTCACCCGGACCGAGCTCGCCTCCTTCGAGCGCGGGAAGCTCGTCTTCCAGCGCCGCTTCGAGCCCGAGGAAGGACTCGGGCCGCGCTACAACGCCACCTCGTGCGAGAGCTGCCACTCCGAGCCCACCGTCGGCGGCTCGGCCCCGCTCTACCGCAACTTCTACCTGTGCATGCTGGGCGCGCCCGGGCGCCAGACGCCGCTGCCGGGTCTAGGGAGCGCGGTCATGCCTGCCTTCGGCAACGGCCACGACTTCACGACCGAGGCTGGGCGGCCCGTGCTCGCCGACGCAAGCGGAGCCCAACTGACCGTGGCACAGCGCAACGCCCTGCCGCTCTTCGGCGTGGGCCTGTTCGAGTTCGTCTCGGATGCCACCCTGCTCGCGCGCGCCGATCCGAACGACGAGGACGCGGACGGCATCAGCGGACGCTTCAACACCGACGGCGGCAACCTCGGCCGCTTCGGCGTCAAGGCCCAGTCGAACAACGTCGAGGTCTTCACGCGCGCGCCGCTGATGAACCAGATGGGCGTGACCAGCGACCCGTTCATGGGCTCGGGCGCGATCGTGAGCCTCGGGCGCCTGCAGGTCTCCACCAATCCGGACATGCCGACCACCGACCTCGACTCGCACCCGGATCCCGAGATCACGAGCCGCGACCTCGGCGACCTGATCGCCTTCACGCGCTTCCTGGCGCCGCCGCAGCCGATCCGACCCTTCAGCGCCGAGGCCGAGCGCGGTGAGGCGCTGTTCGAGACGCTGCGTTGCACGGCCTGCCACGTGCCCGAGCTGCGCTCCTCGCGTGGAGCGGTGCGCGCCTACACCGACCTCCTGCTGCACGACCTCGGGCCCGAGCTCGCCGACGGGCTCGGCTTCGGCGTGCCGCAGGCCGCGAGCCTGGCGCCGCCTACCGCCGCCGGCGAGTTCCGCACGCAACCGCTGTGGGGCGTGACGTTGTCCGCGCCCTTCCTGCACGACGGCCGCGCCGAGACCTTGCGCGAAGCCATCGAGCTGCACGGCGGCGAGGCCGGCGCGAGCCGCACGAGCTTCCAGGCCTTGACGGGTGCGGAGCAGAGCGACGTGATCGCCTTCCTGGAGCACCTCTAATGCAAGCACTCGCCCTGCTGCTCGTCGCCGCGCCTGCCATCTTCGGCCAAGAAGACCTGCGCGCGCCCGGCGGAGGTGGCGGTTCCACCTCGGGCAAGCCGGGCGGTCCGAGCGGACCCCTCGATCCGGCGGACGAAGCGCGCTTCCAGCGCGGAAGGGCGCTCTTCGAGCGCGACTTCCATCGCAGCTCCGGCCTCGGCTCGCCCGAGATGAACGCCGACAGCTGCCGCGCCTGTCACCGCGACCCGGTTGTGGGCGGCGCGGGCGCGCTCGAGCTCAACGTGTCGCGCTTCGGTCGCAATGGCGGCGGCACCCTCTTTCAGGATCTGCCCGGCGGCCAGGGCCTCTCCAAGCTGCGTCCACCGTGGGTCGCGGGGCGCGAGGAGCACGGCGCCGAGGCCGACGTGTTCGAGCAACGCCAGACGCCCTCCATCCTCGGCGACGGCCTGATCGAGCGCATCGCGGTGGACGCGATCCTCGCCCACGAAGACCCGCTCGACCTCGACGGCGACGGGATCCGCGGCGTCGCGCGGCGCGTGGTCATCGGCCTCGGGACCGAGATCGGTCGCTTCGGGTGGAAGGCGCAGGTCCCGCGCCTCGCGGACTTCGTGCGCGACGCCCTGGGCGGCGAGCTCGGGCTGACGACCAGCAGCGACGAGCGCGGCTTCGCGCTCGAGCTCGACGGCGACGACCGACCCGACCCCGAGATCGACCGAGAAGCGGTGGCGGACATGGCCTTTTTCCTCGCACAGCTGCCGGCGCCCCGGCGCACGGGCTCGCTCGAGCCCGAGGTGCTGTTGGGCGAGCTCGTGTTCGAGCGCGTCGGCTGCGTGAAGTGCCACGTGCCCGAGCTGCGTGGCGGAAACGGGCCGGTGCCGCTGTACTCGGACCTCCTGCTGCACGACGTGTGGCCGGAGTCGTTCCGCGGGATGAGCGAGTCGGGCGCGGGTCCGGGCGTGTACCGCACGCCGCCCCTGTGGGGCATCCGCACGAGCGCGCCCTACCTGCACGACGGGCGCGCCTCGGGCTTGCGGGCCGCGATCCTCCTGCACGACGGCGAGGCGCGCGGTGTGCGCAAGGCCTTCGAGGCGCTGCCGATCACGGAGAAGAGCGCGCTGGTCGCATTCTTGAACGATCTGTAGCCAACGATGGACCGCGCCGCAGTGCTGGTCGGACTCGCGCTGCTCACGGCGTGCGGCGGCGAGCAACCTTGGCAGGCGCGCTTCGCGGTGCGTGGCAGATGGGCGGGCGAGCGCGAGATTGCGTTTCGGATCGAGACGGACGGCGGCGCGCTCGCGGCGGAAGCGTTTCGCCAAGCCGTGCGGGACGCGCTCGCGGATTGGCAGGCGACGGGCTGCGCGCGCTTCCACGAAGCGCGTGTCGGAGAAGAGCACGAGCTCGTCTTCGCGTGGGCCGCGGAAGAACACGGCGCGTGCGTGCCGTTCGGCACGGACCCGAGCATCGCGCACGCCGGGCCCGTCGGGCCGGGGACGTTCGTGCACTTCGATGCCGAACGCGAGTGGGACGGCGCTGGCCTGCGCCGCGCGGCGCTGCACGAGGTCGGGCACGTCCTCGGGCTCGATCACAGCCCGGACGAGTGCGCGCTCATGTATCCCGAGCCGGCCGAGGCGCGCAGCCGCTTGGCGGACAGCGACCTGGCCGCGATCCACTCGCTGTATGGCGGCGGCGAACGCAGCGCGGCAGACCTGTCGATCACGCGCGCGAGCGGCGAGCACGTGCTTGCGCTGCACTCGGTCGCGCCGCGCGGGCTCACGCGCTGGTCGGCGGCCGATACCGATGGCGACGGAGACGCGGAGCTCCTCGTCTGGCGCACGGACAGGCCGGGGCATGCAGCGCTGTGGACCTACCACTTCGGGCCAGGACCGGCGCTGGAGCGGGCCGTCGGCCCACGCTATGGAGCCGCGCCCCGCGCCGCGCCGCCGGGGCCCGACCTCTTGCGCGCGGATCTCGACGGAGACGGAGCGCTCGAGGTCGTGCGGCGCGGGGAGTAGCGGAGTAGCAGCTAACCCGGTCGGGCTAGGAGTGGCGCTCCTGCCCAAGCGCGAGCGCGACGACCCGCCGTCGTTCTTCTTGGGCGAGCGCGACGCTCGTGCTCGACAGCATCCGCTCCAGGCGCGCGCGCGCCGCGCCCGCGTCCGCACGCCGCTGCAACCTCCCGCCGCGCACCTCGACCACGGAC
>JABFRZ010000264.1 GCA_013140785.1 Planctomycetota bacterium
GCCGCCACGGGTCGCCGTGATGCGCGCGCACTCGAGGTCCTGGCCGCCGCGCTGGCGGCGAACGGCGAGTTCCCGCGCGCGGCGGAAGTCCAGGAAGAGGCCGTGCCGCTGGTCGCACCCGCCCAGAGAGGGCGCGCTCACGAGCGCGCCGATGCCTACCGCCGCGGCGAGCGGCCTTGACGAGATTGACGAAGGCCTCGGGATTTCTCGGGGCAACGCCGCGGTTCCCCACTAGCAGCTAGGATTCGCTGCCCCATCGGCTCCGACCGGGACTCCTCCATGCACTTGCGTCCGCTCTGGCTGGCACTGCTCCTCCCCCTGGCGGCTTGCTCGTCCCAGCCTGCCCGCAGCGAGGCGGGCGACACCCCTGCGCGCTTCACCTATCACGCGGCGCTCGCGCGCGTGCCGGCCGGTGCCACGCGAGTACGGCTCGGCGTGCGCTTGCCCGAGCGCGTACCCGCGGGCGCGTTGCGCGCGCTGTCGGCCTACGGCTTGGTGGGCAACGCGCCCTTCGAGCTGGTGCTACCGGACTCGGACTCCGGCACGCTGGAGCGCGAGCACGTGCGCCTGAGCTGGCAACGCCTGGCCGCGAGCGCGGGGCGCGAGATCGTGCTCGAGTCGCGCGGCAAGGCGCTCGAGCTCGGCCTGCGCCTGACTGTCGCCGTCCCGGCCGGCGCGCGCGTCGACGCTCCGTACGATGCGTCCGCGCTGGAGGCCGAGCTCGCCGAAGAGACCTGGGCCGAGATCGACGCGCGCCCGGCGAGCGGGCTGGAGACGCGCTGCGTGCGCGTCAGGTGAAGAAGGGCTCGAGCGGCTCGAGCCGCGGACCGGCCGCGGGCTCGGCCACCGCGAAGCGTCCTTGCCCACGGCCGTGCAGCGTCACCCCGGCAAAGCGCCCGTCCAAGCCCACGATGTAGAACTGGATGTCGAAGGCGGGTCTGCCGTCGGGGCCGAGCAGCGCCGGCTGCCAGCGCGCCTGGCGCTCGGTCTGCTTCGCGATGCGGCGCAGGATCTCGAGGCCGGCGTCCTTGGGCGAGCTCCCGCCGCGCAACTGCTCGACGATCATGGCGCTGGCGCAGGCCAGGATCGAGGCCTCGCCGCGCCCGGTCGAGCCCGCGCTGCCGGCCTCGGCGTCGCAGTAGAGGCCCGCGCCGACGATGGCCGAATCACCCACGCGCCCGGGGATCTTGAAGCCGAGGCCCGAGGTCGAGGTGGCGCAGGCGACCTCGCCGTCGAGCGCGAGCACCGAGCAGTGGATCGTGCCGTGGCGCTCGAAGCGCGTCGGCACGAAGCCGGTCTTCGGAGGTTCACCCTTCGAAGGCGCGCTCTTCGGTGTTTCGCTCTTGGGGGGCGGCGGCAGGCGATCGTCCTGGTCGGAGAGGTTCTCCTTCCAGCGCAGCCACAGCGCGCGCGTCGAGTCCGTCAGGAGCTCGGTGTGCGGGTGACCGTGCTCGCGCGCGAAACGGTAGGCGCCCACGCCGAAGATCTGACAGTGGTCGGTGCGCTCCATCACCAGGCGCGCCACTTCGATCGGGTGCAGGATGTTCTCGATGGCCGCGACTGCGCCCGAGTTGTGCGTGCGCCCGTCCATGCAGGCGGCGTCGAGCTGCACCACGCCGTCCTCGTTCGGGATCCCACCCAGGCCCACGCTGGTGTCGTCCGGATCGGCCTCGGCCACCTTGCAGACCTCGATGGCGGCGTCGAGCGGCGCGCCGCCGGCCAACAGGCGCTCGAACTGCGCGCGACTGCCGGGCAGCGCATTCGCGCTCCCGACCATGACGGGCGTCGCGTTCGCGTGCGAGCGAACCGCGCGCGCGACTTCCGCGCCGGCGGGTCGTGCGCCCGCGCAGGAGGCGGCCAAGCCGGCGGCGGCGCCCAGCACGCCGCGACGCGAAGGCTGAGGCGAGTGCGTCGAGCCCACCGCTATTTTCCGCCCGCGGGCATGGCTTCGTCGATGCCGAGGCAGAGGTTGCGCAACCAACCGCGCGTACCGAGGCACCAGGTCTCCCACTGCTCGGCCAGCTCGGCGTCGCCCGCCTCTTTGGCCGCGCCCACGCGCATCAAACGCTCGCGCTCGAGCGAACGCACGTAGCGCTCGAGGTCATCGGGCCGGGACGAAGACAGCGCCAGCCCGGTGGCGAGCAGCGCAACGCCCGTGCGCCGCATCTCCTCGGGATCGACGAACTGCAAGCGGTCGAGGCTGGTGTGGTAGGCGAAGTCGGTGAAATGCCAGAAGAGGATCGCGGGCACGCCGCGGTCGATGAACTTGTCGTGGTCGCTGCCGCCTTCCCAGGGGTGCTCGTCCGTGACCCAGGTCCCGCCCTCGAGCAGCGAGACGTCTGCCATGGCGCAGCGCGCGATCACGGCCAGGCCATTGGGGACGATGTCTGCAGCCTCGACCTGGCCCGCGCCCCAGGGTGTGTGCCAGTCCGGCGGCAGGACCTTGAGCGCGCCCGGATCGTAGTTGCGTTCGAGCAACGCGGTCGCACCCGTCTCCTTCGACTGCCCGGTCATGTCCGAGGAGATGCCGGCGATCGGCTTCAGCTCGGTCGAGTCGAGCCAGCTCTCCGACTGGCGGTACTCGTCGCCCCACAGGAACACCAGCGTGCGATCCGGCCAGGGGATCTTCTCGGCGCGCAGCGCCTCGACCAGCGCGCGCGCGCTCTCCACGAGGCCCGCCACACCGGTGGCGTTGTCGCACGCGCCCGGCTCCTGCACGTGGCTGACCATGGCCACGGCCTCGCCCGGCACCTTGGCGCCGCGGATGGTGGCCATGAGCGTGCGCAGCGGACGCTTCTCCAGCAGCACATCGGCCTTGATCTCGAGCCGCACCTTGGCGCCGCGCTTCCTGGCGCGCTCGACGGCCTCCTCGATGATCTCCTTGCTGCGCGAGGAGATCTGCACGATCGGCATGCTCGTGCCGGGCGGCAGGGTGACGAACTGGATCGCGTCGTGGTGCCGCTTGGCGCCAGTCTTGTCCTCGTTGAAGTCGTACAGCGAGGCCGAGACGATCGCGATCGCACCGCCGTTGTGCGCGCGCATCCTGACCTGTTCCGCCTTCACGTCGGTGACCAGCACCATGCCCCCCCGCAAGTCGCTCAGACCCAGCGCGACCTCGGCCTTCAGGTCGCAGGAGGGCGCGTTGACCGGCAGCATGACGCGATCGACGTCCTCGGACTTCGAGAACGCGTGCAGCGTGCGCGGCTGTTCGCCCTCCACGTGCAGCACGAGGCTGGCCGAGACCGGCGTCCAGGCGCGCTCCAGGTCGGCCACGTGCAGGAACTCGAGCGCGAGGCGCGGGTCCGCGCCGTCGAAGCCGATCTCGCGCAGGGTCTTGTCGAGGCGCGCGAGGACCTCGTCGTAGCCCTGGTTGGCCGGCGCGCGGTAATAGCGGTCGATGAAGGTCACCAGCTCCAGCGCGCGCTGCGGACGGAAGCCGTCGTACAGCGCGCGCACGAAGCGCGCCGTGCCGGACTCGGCCACCTCGACCGTCGGCCCGCCGTGACCGTCTTTGTCGCCGGCCTGCGCGTCGGTCGCCTGCATCAGCGAGCGCAGCTCGGGCTCGATGCCCTGGCAGGCGGACAAGGTCAAGGCGCAAGCCACGGCGAGGGCGAGCACGGAAGCGCCAAGAGCGCACGGACGGTTCATCGGGTCCCCTTCATGTGGCGGAGCGACCGGGGTTGGACGCGGCGTCAGGAGCGAGATAGCGGTCGAGGAAGAGCGCCAGGCGATCGCGCGCCTCGGGCGGGATCCTCCCCGGCTCGGTCATGATCGCGTACCGGAGCGCATCCTTGCAAGCACAACGGCGTTCGGCGGGGAGCAGCGGAAGTACCCCACGCAGGGCCGCGCGCGCGTGGGCCACGTTGGCGGCCATGATCGCCAGGA
Source organism: Planctomycetota bacterium (assembly GCA_013140785.1). GTDB lineage: Bacteria > Planctomycetota > UBA1135 > UBA1135 > JABFRZ01. Next base: position 3,886 of record JABFRZ010000264.1, read on the forward strand.
TGGCCTCGACCGTCACGTCCGCGGTGTGCCAGCAGTCGTGGTCGGTGGCCATGGCCAGCGTCGCGTAGCACAGCTCGGCCTCGCGCGCCAAGCGCGCCTCCTGCAGATTGGTCATGCCGATCACGTCGGCGCCCCAGCTGCGGTAGAGGCGCGACTCGGCGCGGGTCGAGAACTGCGGGCCCTCCATGTTCACGTAGGTCCCGCCCTCGTGCACGCGTGCGCCCGCCGCGCGTGCCGCCGTCACGAGCGCTGCGCGCAGCGCGCTGCAAGTCGGGTCGGCGAAGAGGACGTGCGCGACCACACCGCGCTCGAAGAACGTGTCCGGGCGGTGGACCAGTTCATCGAT
>JABFRZ010000449.1 GCA_013140785.1 Planctomycetota bacterium
CGCCATCACCCGCGGCCACGCGCCAGCGCGGGCCAGCTTCGAGGATCGTGCCGGGCGCGCCGTTGCTCCCTCCCTCGGCGCTGGTCGCGAGCGCGCGCCAGACCAGGAGCTCCGCCCCGCTCGCGAGCCTCGTGGTCGCGCCCGGCCAGGGGTTCATGGCGCGCACCCGGCGCTCGAGCTCGCGCGCCGGGCGCGTCCAGTCGATGCGACCGTGCTCCTTCGTGAGCTTCTTGCAGATGGTCGCGCGCGCGGAGTCCTGCGGCTGGTAGCGCGCCTTCCCCGACTCGACCAGCTCGAGCGCCTCGAGCACGAGCTCGGCGGACCACTCCGAGAGCCGTGCCAGGAGCTCGCCCGCGGTTTCGCCGGGCGCTATCGGAGTCGCGCGCGAGAGCAGCAGGTCGCCGGAATCGAGCTCCTTCGCGACCTTCTGGATCGCGACGCCCGTGAGCTCGTCGCCCGCTAGCAGCGCGGCCGGGATCGGCGTCGCGCCGCGGTGGCGCGGCAGCAAGGAGGGATGCACGTTGAGCGCGACGATGCGCGCAAGTGACAAGAACTCCTCGCGCAGGATCTCGCCGTAGCTCACCACCAAGAACACGTCCGGCGCGAGCGCGCCGAGATGGGCGAGCACGGCCGGGTCGCGCACGGTCTCGGGTTCGAGCAGCTCGATGCCCTCGGCTCGCGCCAGCTCGGCCACGGCCGATGCGCCCAACTTCCGGCCACGTCCGTGATGTCCACGACCCTGCGCCCGCGCCGGCTGGGTCACGACGCACAACGGCTTGAAGCGCGAGCGCGTGAGGCGCGCCAGGACCGGCGTAGCGAAAGGCGGCGAGCCGAGGAAGACGAGACGCACGCCTGCCCCCCTAGCCGCGCGCGGCTACTTGATGGCCGCGTCCACGACCTTCTTGAGCGCGTCGTAGGGCTGGCTGCCGACCATCTGCTTCACGACCTCGCCCTTCTTGATCACGAGGAACGTCGGGATGGCCGTGATGCCGTAGCGCGAGGGCACCTCGGGGTTGTCCTGCGTGTTGATCTTCAGGACCTTGAGCTTGCCCTGGTACTCCTGGGCCAGCTTGTCCACGTACGGCCCCATGGCCCGGCAGGGCGCGCACCACTCAGCCCAGAAATCGATGAACACGGGCAGATCGCTCTCGAGCACAGCGCTCTCCCACTGACTGTCGGTGACTTCGGCGGCTTGGCTCATCTCTTCGGACACTCCTCGGGAACGGACGACGAATGCCGATGATGCGCTCGCGGGATCGTTCCGTCCAGCGCACAGTTCCGCGGTGCGAATTGGGCGTCAGCTATGGGATGGCTCGCCGTCTTCTTCCAGCCCATCCTCCATTGCCAGCTTCTGCTGGACAGGCTCCGGAATGGCCTCGGCCGGCACCGGCTCCTCCTCGTCGAAGCGTGTCTGGCGCACCACGTCCTCGAGCTCGGCCACGCGCTCGGCCCGCACGCGGATCTCGATGTCGGCGCGCGGCTCGGCTTGGAGCACCTCGACCACCTCCAGGCGCACGAGCTCGAGCAGGGCGCAGAAGGAGCCGACCAGGGCCTCGCGCGAGTCGTGCGCGAAGCTCTTCACGATCTCGCGCAACGAGAGGTTTGGGCTCGCCTTGAGGCGCTGCACCATCTGCTCCACGTAGAAGCGCAGCGGGCGCCCGTCCACCGTGATCTGGTGCGGGCGGTCGGCCAGGGTCTCGCGCATGAGGCGCGAGAAGGTCGCGAGCAGGTCGAAGGCCGTCAGCTCGCCCAGGTCGAACTCGCGCTCGAGGCGGTCCTCGCCCAGCTCGGGGTGCGCGCCGCGTTCGAATTGGCGCTCACGCAGACGGCGCGATTCCTCCAGCACGTCGGCCGCGTGCTTGAAGCGGCGGAACTCGATCAGGCGCTGGATCAGCCCGTCGCGCGGATCGAGCTCCTTCTCGAGGTCGATCTCGTCGGCCGAGAGGAGCGAGCGGCTCTTGATCGACATCAAGGTGGCCGCCATGACCAGGAAATCGGCCGCGTACTCGATGTCGAGCGCTTCGAGCGACTCGAGGTAGGCCATGTAACCGCGCAGGATGCGCGCGATCTGGATCTCCTGGATCTCGACCTCCTGCTCGCGCACGAGGTGCAAGAGGAGGTCCATCGGGCCCTGGAAGACGCGCTCCAGGTGGATCGTGTAGTCGGGCCTCACCACGTGCCGCCCAGGGTGACGATCGCGTTCACCCAGCTCCACATCAGATCGACGGTGTCCCAGACCAGGATCTGCAAGGGGGGAAAGAAGACGACCAGACCGACCACGATCAGGAGGCCGAAGCGCTCCAGCGCGGCGTAGGGCTCGCGCACGCCCCGCGGCAGAAGCCAGGTCATCACGCGCGATCCGTCCAGGGGCGGGATGGGCAGGAGGTTGAAGGCCGCCAACACGAGATTCAACTGGACCGTCTTGGCCAGGATCGTCGGGCCGACCACGTTTGCGTCCCACACGCCGTACTTCACGGTGAGCTTCCAGCACAGCCCGAAGAACACCGCCAACAGGAAGTTGGACGCCGGCCCCGCGATCGCGACCAGGGCCATGTCGCGCAGCGGGCTGCGCAGGTTGTAGTAGTTGACCGGCACCGGCTTGGCGCCGCCGAAGATGAACCCGCCCGCCATGAACCCGAGCGTCGGCAGGAGGATCGTCATGATCGGGTCGATGTGCGGCACCGGGTTCAGGGTGATCCGCCCCAGATCGCGCGCGGTCGGGTCGCCGCACTTCAGCGCTACCCAGGCGTGCGCCGCCTCGTGAATGCCGAGCGAGATCACGAGCAGCGCGATCACCAGACCGATGCCGACCGGAGGCAGCTTCTCCGAGTACTGGACTAGGGTGATCGCGAGTATGGCGGGCTCCTGCGGCGCTCCGGGTGATCGGGCGTTATAGCGCTCCTCGCGCGGCTCTGCACCTCTGCGGGCTCTCCGCGGGCGCGCTCGCTTGAACCCCCCCGAGGGGCATGAAACAATCGCCACCTCCGTCACAACGAGCTCCCAACGGCCCCGATTCTCTAGACGACCCGCAATCGCGATGGCAGGAGCGCACAAGGGCGATCGGCTGGCCCGGGCGGCGGAGGTGATCCGGCTCGAGGCAGAGACGATCGCCGGACTCATCGAGCGCCTGGACGGGCGCTTCGACGAAGCCGTCGAGCGCATCCTCGCGTGCCGCGGCCTCGTGATCGTCACCGGCATGGGCAAGGCCGGCCTGGTGGGCGCCAAGCTCTCGGCCACGCTGGCCTCGACCGGCACGCCCTCGATCGCGCTCCATCCGGTCGAGGCCATGCACGGCGATCTCGGGCGCATCCGCCCGGACGACGTGGTGCTGGTGCTCTCGAACTCGGGCCAGACCGACGAGCTCAAGAATCTCCTGCCGCACGTGCGCCGCATCGGCGCGGCCATCCTGACCATCACCGGCGACACCGACTCCTCGATCGCGAAGCTCTCCGACTGCGTGCTCGACCTCGGACACCTGGACGAGGCTTGCCCCTTGGGCCTCGCGCCCACGGCCTCGACCTCGGCCATGATGGCGCTCGGCGACGCGCTGGCGATGGTGGTCCTGGCCGAGCGCGGCTTCAGCCGTGAGGACTACGCGCGCTACCACCCCTCGGGCTCGCTCGGCCGGCGCCTGATGCGCGTGAACGAGATCATGCGTACGGGGAAAGAGCTGCCGCTCGTGCCGCTCGGGACGCGCGTGGTGGACGTGATCCTGATCATGTCGCGCACCACCGGCCGCCCAGGTGCGGCCTTGATCGTGGACGGGGCCCAGCGCCTCGCCGGCATCTTCACCGACGGCGACCTGCGCCGCCTGCTCGAGCGCGGCATCGCGCAGCTCGAGCAGCCGGTGGACGGCTTCATGGGCAAGGCGCCCAAGACGATCGACCCGCAGGCTTTCGTGGACGACGCCGAACGCCTGCTGCGCGAGCACAAGATCGACCAGATCGCGGTGGTCGATGGCGCCGGCAAGGCCGTGGGCCTGGTGGACGTCCAGGATCTCCTCGCCACGCGCGTGGGGTAACGCGGTGGCCTCCTCACCCCCCGAGAGGCCGACGACGAGAACCGCAGTGCTTGCGAGCCCAGCCAGCGGCGACATGGGGTCGGCGGCAGCGATCGAACGTGCTCTGGCGGAGGCGCGCCTGCTGGTGCTCGACGTGGACGGCACGCTGACCGACGGGCGCGTGGCCTATCTCGGCGACGAGGAGCTGGCC
>JABFRZ010000222.1 GCA_013140785.1 Planctomycetota bacterium
GGACCAGCCCGCGCGCGCGCATCGCGGCCGAGCTCTCGGCCCAGGCCACGCCGGACATCGCGCGCCGCTGGTTTGCTCAGCTCTTCCCCGCCGAACAGGCGCACGCGCTCGCACTGGTACAGCGCGGGACCTTCGCGGCCGTGCTGGTGGAGGCCGGGCTGACCGCGGACGCGCGCGAGGTGCGCCGGGCGGCTGCGCGCACCTCGGAGCGGGTGGTGGTGTCGGGTGCCATTCCGGGCGTGCAACGCGCCTGGAACGCCAACCGCGACGACCCCTACCTCGGGGCGCTGCTGCTGCGCGTGCTGGCGAAGGTGCAACCTGAGCAGGTGCCTGTGAGCTTGGTGGCCTATGCGGAGCGCTTCGGTCCGGGCAGCCTGCGGCGCAACGCGCACGAGCTCGCGCCGCTGCTCCAGGGCGCGGACATCAAGGACTGGCAGATCCGTGGGCCGCTGCCTTCGGTCCCGTCCCTGCTCGCGAGCGCGGAACCTCCGCCCGTGGAGGGCCGCGCGGACGATCCCTGGCGCGCGCTCGATCCGCCGGCGCGCGACGGCTACGCCGACCTGAAGGGCCTCGCGCACGGGGACACGGGCAACTCGCTCGTCTTTGCGCAGCTCTACCTGCGGGTCGATGTAGGCAGCACCGTGCACGCTGCCTTCGGCAGCGACGATGGCGCGCGCGTCTGGCTCGGGGGGCGCCTCGTGTACGAGAACCGCGCACGCAAGGAAGCCAGCCCGCTCGAGACCCTGCTCGCGCTCGAGCTACAGACAGGCTGGAACCGCCTGGTGCTGGAGATCGAGAACGGGACGGGCGAATTCGGCTTCTACTTCCGCCTGCTCGACGCGACGGTCGAGGTCGCGGACGCGCCGCACTGAGCTACCGACGTGAGAGCGCCTGAGGAGCGAGGCCTCAGCCATCGCCGCCGTCATCCTCCTCGCCGCCGTCATCCTCCTCGCCACCGTCATCCTCCTCGCCACCGTCATCCTCCTCGCCACCCGGGAGGTCGCCTTCGCCGCCGTCCTTGCCGCTGCCCGCTTCGCCGCTGTCCCTGCGCTTCTCGCGCAGGCGTTCGCGCACGGCATCCGAGGCTTCCTTCTCGCGCTCCGCGCGAGCCTTGGTCTTCTCGAGCCAGAGCGGTCGGAGAGTCCCGTCGGCCAGCGTGCGGAGGGCCGCGAGCGCCTTCTGGGTGGCGCCCTCGAGGTGTGCGTAGTCGAGCGTGCTCGGCTCGTCCTCGGGCGTGCCGTACAGGGCAGCCCGGCCGAAACTGGACAGCGACTGCGCCAGCAGTCCGCCCTCGACCAAGGCATAGGCGTGGAAGCGCTGGAAGAACTTCTGATCGAGCCGCGGATCGGGTTGGACGAGGCCGAGCGCGCGCCAAGCGGCGCCCAAGTTGGTGCGCCCGAAGCCGGAAAGCCACAGGTTGCCCGCCCCGCCGGCGAGCTCGTCGGGACGGCCGAGGCGCTCGAGGCACAACGCAGCCACGGTCTTCGCGAGCGGCTCGGCCGGCTGCGCGAGATAGCGCTGTGAGCCCGCGCCGCCCTCTTCCTCGCTGGTGGTGAACAGGAAGACGAGCGTGCGCGCCGGCTTGGAGCCGGCCGCGAAGGCCTGGGCCAGCTCGAGCAGAGCCGCGCAACCGGAGGCGTCGTCGGCGCCATTGAAGAGCGTGTCCTCGCCTTCACGAGTCGGCGAGGGCACGCCCGCGTGGTCGTAGTTCGCGCACAAGAGCACGGTCTCGCCCGCGAACTCGGGGTGCTGGGGCGTGGTCACGCCGCGGATGCGGCCCACGACGTTGCGGTCCTCGTACGGCTCGATCACCTCCTCCAGCAGGAGCTGCACGTGCGTGAACTTGAAGCGCGCGAAGCGCGCGCGCAGCGGGCCGCGCAGCTCGACCAGCTCGCAGCCGTCGGGCTCCGAGCTCGGGACCAGGCGTGTCGGGAAGGTATCCTTCTTCTTGCCGGGCTCGAGGCCCTCCTCGCCGAGCATGATCTTGAGCTCGAGCCCCCAGTCCGTGAGCGTGACGATGTCCTTGTCAGCCAGGATGCGCCACTTGTCCTCGTTGGTGGCGCTGAAGTAGATCGCCTCCGCCGGGTTGCCCGTGAGCGGCATGCGCGCGTGGTTGTAGTCGTAGAAGAAGCGCAGGGGCAGCTTCGCGGTCGAGCGCGCCGGCCCGCGCGCGCTCAGCGTGAAGTCGATTCCGTAGCGCGCTTCCACCTCCGCGCCCGACTCGTCCGTGAACAGCAGTCGCGGCGTCGAGGGGTAGGTGTGGCGCCGCAGGCCGGTGCTCTGGAAGTAGGTGCCGTCCTCGCCCGCGGGCTCGATCCCGGCCGCCTCCAGGGCGCGCGCGAGGTAGCCCGCAGCGCGCGTGGCACTCTCCGTCAGGGGCGCGCGGCCGCCCAGCTCGTCCCCGGCCAGGAAGCGCACGTGGTGCTCGAGCTCGGCGCGGGTGATGGCCGGATCGGCCGCGGGCAGGGAGTCCTGGGCGGAAACCTGTGCGCAGAGGACGGTGGCGCCGGGGACGAAAAAGAGGAGAGCTTGGACGAGCGGCGCGAGACCCTGCATGCGGGATCCTTGACGAGGGCGGAGGATTTGACGCCGGCTCGAGCCGGGCGTCCAGAGGTGCGCGCAGTCTACGCCCGCGTGCGCACGCGGTTGGCAAGGCGCGCCAAGAGCACGTCGTATATACCCGATACCCAGCGATCCCCGTGGCCGCCCCGCGGCTCGCGCCCGCGTCGTTGCGGCTCCTCCGAGCATTGCTGCGAATGCGCCTCCGTCGCCGCGCCTAGCGGGCGCGGCCTCGGAGCACCCACGGGGCTCGCTGGGCATTAGGACGTGCTCCAACCTCGGAGACCGGCGGCGCAGTATCGTCTGCGCACGCATGCCGAGCGCCGCCACCCCCGCACGCATCTTGGGTTTCGCGCTCCGACTCGTGACCGGCGCGTTGCTCTCGGCCTGCGGAGACGGCGGCCCGCCCGACGGGCCCCGGGGCGTCTTGCTGATCACGTGCGACACGCTGCGCGCCGACCGGCTGGGACTCTACGGCCATTCGCTCGGCACGAGCCCGAACCTGGACGCCCTGGCGCGCGAGGCGCTCGTGTTCGACAACGCCTGGTCCACCGTACCGATCACCGGGCCGGCGCTTTCGGCCCTCTTGACCGGACGCATGCCCGAGGAGCTCGGGCTGGACAGCAACCGCACCTTGCTCGCGGGCGCGGCCGCGACCCTGGCCGAGAGCCTGGCGGGGGCCGGGGTCGAAACCGCCGCGATCGTCTCGAACTGGGTGCTGCGCCGCCGGTCCGAGCTCCCGGACGCGGGCGTGCAGCAGGGCTTCGCGCACTTCGACGACCGCATGGAGGTTGCGGAGAAGAGCCGGCCGAACCTGAGGGAGCGCCTGGCCCCGGACACGACCGACGCCGCCCTGGCCTGGCTGGATGGACGCACGGATGAGCGCCCGCTCTTCCTCTGGGTGCACTACCAAGATCCGCATGGACCCTACACCGCGCCAGCCGACTGCCTGGTCGAGCCCGAGCCCGGTGTCCCAGCCGAGCCCGAACTCGCGCTCGGCACGGACCAGGTCGGACACGGCACCCTGCCGGCCTACCAGGTGACGGATGGCGAGCGCCGGCCCGCGGTCTATCGCGCGCGCTACGAAGCCGAGATCCGTTTTTTCGATCGCGAGCTGGGGCGGCTGATCGACGGCCTGCGCGCGCGCGGATGGCTCGAGCGGGTCCTGCTCGTGTTCACCGCCGATCACGGTGAGTCGCTGGGCGAGCACGGGTATTACTTCTCGCACGGCCAGAACCTGCACAGGGAGCTCCTGCGCGTGCCGCTCTTTCTGCGCCCGCCGGGCGGGGCCGAGGTCACGCGCCGCTCGAACGCGCCGGCCTCGCACCTCGACCTCTACCCGACCGTCTTGAACGCCTTCGGCCTAGCACCGGGGCCGACGCGAGGCATCGATCTCTTGGCCGGCGAGCCGCCCGCCGAGCGCGTGCTGCCGCAGTACCTGCGCGGCGCCTGGGGCGCCACCGGCGCGCGCTACCGCCTGATCGCCGAGAAGGGCCGGCGCCAGGTGTTCGACCTCGCGGCCGACTCCGGCGAATTGAACGACCTCGCCCCCAGCCGCCCCGAGCTCGTGCGCGCCCTGGCCGAGGGCCATCAGGCCTTCGTGCGGCGCCTCGCGCCGGCCACGCTGCGGGC
>JABFRZ010000066.1 GCA_013140785.1 Planctomycetota bacterium
CGCTGGACTCCCGGGCGCGAGCGCGGTCGCGCGCCGATACAGGTCGGCGGCGCGCGCGAGGTCACCGCTCTTCTCGAGCAGGTCCGCTAGCTGCGTCAGCGCCGCGAGGTGCTCGGGCCGTAGCGTGAGCGCGCGCTCGAGCTCGGCGCGCCCGCGTTCGGTCTCGCCCAGCTCGACCAGGCAGCGCCCCAGACGCGCGCGCAAAGCCGCGTCGTCCGGATCCGTCGCGACCAGGCGCTGCAGGTCGGGGAGCGCGGCGGACCACTCGCTCTTCTCCTCGCGCTCGCGCGCGCGCCGGTCGCTCGCGAGCGGCGTGACGTTCTTGCCATCGATGGCGAAGCGCACCGGATCCGGCACGCCGAAGACGGGCGCCTTGCTGCGCGAGTCGCTCTCGGCGGCCTCTGCTCGCTCCGCGTCACCCGCGCGCCAGTAGGCATTGGCCAGCGAGCTCGCGCTCACGCCATCGCTCGGATCGAGCTCGGCCGCACGCTCGAGTTCTGCCAACGCCAGGGGAACGTCGTCGAGCGCGAGCAGCGTCTGGCCGAGGTTCCGGTGGGCCATCGCGAAGTCCGGATCGAGCTCGAGCGCTTCCTCGTAGGCCGCGCGTGCCTCGGCCAGCCGACCCTGGCGCACCAGCGCGTCGCCCTGGCGCAGACGCGCGGGCGGGTAGCGCGGCTGCAGCTCGACCGCGAGCTCGAAGTGCCGTGCGACCTCCTCGGCCTCCGCACCCATGAAATCGCGCACCAGCGCGAGCCCGTACACCCAGCGAAAGTCGCGTGGATCGAGCGCGCTCGCCCGGCGATAGGCGAGCTCGGCCTCGGGATAGAGATGGTGGGCGTCGCAAACCTCGGCGAAGCCGCCCCAGGCTGCGGCGGAGTCGGGCGATTCCAGCACCGTCCGGCGCGCGCTCGTGAGTGCGTCTCGCACCGGCGCCAGCATCTCGGGCGTGAGCGGGTCGGGCACGACGATCTCTGCGCGGGCGCCGCGCGCGCGAAGCCACAGGAGCGCGAGAACGAGGAGTGCGAAGGAGACGAGCGCGAGCCACACCATCCTGCGGGCGCGCGGCGCGGACGCCGGCGGCGACGTCGAAGCCTTTGGCGGAGCGTGCTTCAGGGATGCGCCGCGCGCGTCCTCGCGCCGGACGTGCCTCTGGCCGCCCACGTCACTTCCCTCCCGCGCCGTAGACGAGCACGTGCATGCGATCCACGGCGGGCAAGGGGAAGTGCTCGCGCGTTCCGTCGGGCCACAGCACCTCGACGCGCGCGACCGTGGCGCAGTCCGCCAGGCCGAAGACGGCGACGGGTGGACTGCTCGAGCAGTAGCCCCAGCTCGACGAAAGAACGCGCACCTGTCGCCGGCCGCAGGCCTCGATCTCCAAGCGCGCCCCGAGCGCGTCGCGCTTCCAGCCGGGGTGAACGCAGCGCAGCGCGAGCCAGTGGCGGCCCGCGGTGGGCGCATCGTTCCGGAACAGCCGAGCGGGTCCGGCCACGCTCCCGAGCAAGAGGTCCGGATCGCCGTCGCCGTCGATGTCGCCGGCCGCGAGACCGCGCGAAAGCGCGGCACGGCTGGTGAGCGTACCCGCCAGCGCGCTCGCGTCGGTGAACTGGCCGCGCCCCTGGTTGAGGTGGAACAGGCCGGGCTCCGCGTACTCGTCCCACGGCGCGGGAAGCCCCACGCCCTCGACGCGCGGGCGGTGGAACACGGCCCCGTTCGCCACCAAGAGGTCCACGTCCGCGTCGCGGTCGAAGTCGAGCGCCGCCACCCCGAAGCTGGTGAAGGGCATGCTGACCGGCCCGAGCCCGCTCGCCCCGGTGGCGTCCCGGAAGTCCCCGCCCGCGCGGGACAGGTACAAGGTATTGGTCTCGGCGCGCAGGTGCGTCACGAACAGGTCGAGCCGCGCGTCGCCGTCGAAGTCGTCCGCCACGACGCCCATGCCCGCCTGCGGCTGGCCGTTCAGGTTGTAGGCGACCCCGCGCCGAACCGCCTCTTCGCGCAGGGTCCCGTCGCGGCGGTTGATCCACAGCGAGTTGGCGTAGGCATCGTTGGCCACATACACGTCCTGCCAACCGTCCTCGTCGAAGTCGGCGCACACGACGCCCAGACCCGCGGCCGCGTAGCCGTCGACGCCCGCGGCGTGCGTGGCGTCGCGGAAGACGCCGTTCGCGTTGCGGAACAGGAGGTCGTGCTGGGGCGGGAAGGTCTTGGGCCCGCAGTAGTCCGGGCGTCCGGCGCTGTCGAAGCAGGTCTTCGGCTGGTAGTCGATGTAGCGCGCGACGAAGAGGTCCAGGAAGCCGTCACGGTCGAGGTCGAAGAAGGCGGCGCTGCTCGACCAGCCGCTGCCCGCGCAGCCCGCGCGTGCGCTAGCGTCCTCGAAGCGCCCGTCGCCCTTGTTCAGGAACAGCGTGTTTGGCCCGAAGTGCGTGACGTACAGATCCTCGTCGCCGTCGTTGTCCACGTCGCCCACGGCCGCGCCCATCCCGTAGTGCCCATCGACCAGCCCCGCCGCGCGCGTCGCCTCGCGAAAGCGCCCGGGGGCGTCGTGGCGGTAGAAGGCGCTCGACAGAGCGGGGTCGGGCTCCTGCGACGGCAGCATCGAGTTGCCGTTCAAGCAGTAGAGGTCCAGATCCCCGTCTGGCTCGGCGTCGAAGAGCGCTACGCCACCACCCATGACCTCCGGCATCTCGTGGCTCCCGCGCGCGCCGCTCTCCTGCACGAAGTCGAGCCCGCACTCGGCGCTCACTTCGGTGAACCACGGCTGCGCCACGGTGAACGCATCCGATTCGCGCGCACAGCCCGCGAGGACGAAGAGCGTGACGACGACCGCGGGCGCGGCCGCTTTGGAAGCTCCAGCGGTGACGCTCCAGCCGAAAACCTCCATGTGCCGCCGCATTGTGCCGCGGGGCTTTGGACGACGGCGCGCGAAGTCGGGAATCCACCAGGGGGCGTGTCGGGGCCGCGCGCGGTGCACGCCGGGCTCCCGGAGCACCGGCGCGCAAGTCTGGCTCAAGTCTGGCGCTCAGGCGTGCACTCCGCCCCGCGCAAACCCGACAATGGGACCCGCCGCCGCGCAGACCGGTGCGCGACCCGATGCTGAGCACTCGTCTCGACCCGCGCCCGGCCGAAGCTCCCCGGCTCACGGCGCGCGACCGGCTCGCCTTCCTTTTCGTCTGGCTGCCCTACCTCGCGCTCGTGCGGCGTTCCTGGTTCCTGCCGGACGACGCCTTCATCAGCTTCCGCTACGCGCGCAACTGGGCCGCGGGTCAGGGCCTGTGCTTCAATCCCGGCGACGCCGCGCCGGTCGAGGGCTACAGCAACTTCCTCTTCGTAGCGATGGGTGCCGTGCTCGAGCGCCTCGGGCTCGAGCAGGTCTTCTGGCTGCCACTCCTGTGCGCGTGCGCGGGTTCGCTGCTCTTGTGGCTCGTGTACCGATGCGCGCGCGTCGAGCTCGGACTCGGCCGGCGGCCGGCGTGGCTCGCGACCGCGCTGCTGGGCTGGTCCGCGCCCTTCGCGGTCTGGTCCACCAGCGGGCTCGAAACGATGCCCTACGCGCTCTTCTTCTTCGCGACCGTCGAGCGCCTGTGCCTGCGACGCGGCGGCGCGGCGACCTGGAGCGCGGTCGGGCTCGGGCTGCTGCTCGCGCTGACGCGCGTGGAGGGCATCGCGTGGGCGCTGCTCGTCTTCCCGCTCCTCTTCGTGCTCGCGCGACGCGCGGATGGCGAATCCGTGCGACGCCCGCTCGCGCGCTACGGCGTGGTCTTGGTGCTCGGATACGGCCTCTACTTCGCCTGGCGCTGGAGCACCTTCGGCCAGCTCTTCCCGGCCACTGTGCACGCCAAGGTCGGCTTCTCGCTCGAGCGGCTCGCGCGCGGCGGCGACTACGTCATGACGCAGGTCCTGAGTTCGCCCTGGCTGCTCGCGCTCGTGCCGGGGGCATTCGTCGCGCTGCGCCGTGAACGGCGCGGGCTCGGCGTGACGCTCGTCTTGCTCCCGCTCGGACTCGCGGCCTATGCCGCGCTGGTCGGCGGCGACTGGATGAGCTTCGGCCGCTTCCTCGTCCCCGCGCTGCCGTTCGTCGCGCTGCTCGCGGCCTGGTTGCTCGCGGGCGTCGAGCGCCGCTTCGGAGCACCGGCGGCGGGCGCCGCGGGCACGCTCCTCGTGGCGCTGGCCGTGTTGCCCGGCTTCGAC
>JABFRZ010000332.1 GCA_013140785.1 Planctomycetota bacterium
ACGCCAGCACGCACTGGTTCGCGCCGATCGTGGCCGACGCCGAGGCCGGCTTCGGTGGCCCGCTCAACGCCTTCGAGCTGATGAAGGCCATGATCGAGGCCGGCGCCGCGGGCGTTCACTTCGAGGGCCAGCTCGCCTCCGAGAAGAAGTGCGGGCACCTGGGCGGCAAGGTGCTGGTCCCGACCTGCTCGTTCATCCGCACCCTGAATGCCGCGCGTCTGGCGGCCGACGTGTGCGGCGTGCCCACCCTGCTCGTCGCGCGCACGGACGCCGATGCGGCCAACCTGCTGACGAGCGACGTGGACGAGCGCGACCGGCCCTTCTTGACCGGCGAACGCACCAGCGAGGGCTTCTTCCGCGTGCGCGCCGGACTCGAGCAGGCCATCGCGCGCGGGCTCGCCTACGCGCCCTACGCGGATCTCGTGTGGTGCGAAACCAGCAAGCCCGACCTGGACGAGGCGCGCCATTTCGCCGAGAGCATCCACGCGCGCTTCCCGGGCAAGCTGATGGCCTACAACTGCTCGCCCTCGTTCAACTGGAAGAAGCACCTCGACGCGGCCACGATCGCGCGCTACCAGCGCGAGCTCGGCGCCATGGGCTACAAGTTCCAGTTCGTGACCCTGGCCGGCTTCCACGCGCTCAACCACGCCATGTTCCAGCTCGCCAGCGGCTACAAGGAGCGCGGCATGGCGGCCTACTCCGAGCTGCAGCAGCAGGAGTTCGCGGCCGAGGCGCAGGGCTACTCGGCCACGCGCCACCAGCGCGAGGTCGGCACGAGCTACTTCGACGCGGTCTCGCAGGCGATCGCGCGCGGCCAGTCCTCGACCACCGCCATGGCCGGCTCGACCGAGGCGGCGCAGTTCGAGCCGCACGCGCTGCGCAAGCTCGCGTAGGCAGAGCGGCGCGCGGCTGCGACGCAGCTCGACTTGCTTGACGTTGACTTGCTTGACCCTGAGCACGGGCGAATCCACGCTCGTGCTCATGACTTCCCTCCGTCCGAACGCGCCCCCGCTGCGCATCCTGCTCGGCCCCGGGCCCTCGGAGTGCGCGCCCGAAGTGCTCGCGGCCCTCGCACGCCCGACCCTCGGGCACCTCGATCCCTTGTTCCTTTCCCTGATGGACGAGGTGCGCGCGGGTCTGCGCGCGGCCTACCGCACAGAGAACGAGCTTGCCTTCCCCATTTCCGGCACGGGCACGGCCGGGATGGAGGCCGTGCTCGTGAATCTGCTCGAGCGCGACGACGCCGCGCTCGTCGGCGTGGCCGGCTACTTCGGCGCGCGCCTGGCCGAGATCGCGCGGCGCGTGGGCGCGCGCGTGACCGAAGTGCGCGGCGAGTGGGGCCGCGCGCTCAGTCCGGACGACATGCGGCGAGCCGCGGGTGGGAAGCGCTTCAAGATCTTGGCGCTCGTGCATGGCGAGACCTCGACCGGTGTCGTCGCCGACCTCGCCGCCATGCGCGCCGTGGCGGACGAGCTGGGCGCCCTGCTGGTCGCCGACTGCGTCACGACCCTGGGCGGGATGCCGCTCGAGATCGACGCGTGGGGCGTGGATGGGGCCTACGCAGGCACGCAGAAGTGCCTGGCGGCGCCCGCGGGTCTGTCGCCCGTCACGCTCTCTGCACGCGCGCTCGCGTCCGTCGCCGCGCGCAAGACGCCGATCACCAGCTGGTACTTCGACCTCGCGCTGGTGAAGAGCTACTGGAGCCAGGACCGCGCCTACCACCACACCGCGCCGATCCAGAACATCTACGCGCTGCACGAGGCCCTGCGGCTCCTCTTCGACGAGGGCCTCGCGGCGCGCTGGCAGCGTCATGCCCGCCATGCGCGCGCGCTGTGGGCCGGGCTCACCCAGATGGGGCTCGCGCTGCTGGTGCCGGAAGCCGAGCGCCTCGTCCCGCTGACCGCCGTGCGCGTGCCCACAGGGATCGACGAGGCGCGCGTGCGCCGCTTCCTGCTCGAGCGCTACTCGCTCGAGATCGGCGGGGGTCTAGGCGAGCTCAAGGGTCGCATCTGGCGCATCGGTCTGATGGGCGCGGGCTCGAAGCGCGCCAATGTCGAACTCGTGCTCTCGGCCCTCCGCGCCGCGCTGGCCGAGCAGGGCTGGACCGCGGCCGCCGATCCCTTGCCGGCCGTGCACGCGGCCTACGCCAACGCCTGACGCACGCGCTACCAGTAGCCGAGGGTGAGGTCGAGCGCGTTGCACAGCCTGCGCATGCCCGCGCCGACCAGCCCGGCCTGGACCACGACCCTCAAACCGGCCAGGGCCGGATCGCAGGGAAGCGGCCCGCGAAACACGTCGAGGCTGCCGTTGCTGCCCTGGATGATCTTGAAGAAACGCGGGCTGCGGATGTCGAACAGGCGCTCGCCGGCCGGCACGAGCAGCCCGGGCGAGGGCCGGGCGTAGCCCACGATGGTGCTGGCGAGCGGATGCGGGTGCGCGCTCGCCTGCACGCGCACTTCCCAGAGGTTGCCGAGGATCGGCAGGCTGCCGCCCTCCAGGCACGGCGGGTTGACGCCCGAGCCGTTGCGCACGACGGCCGCGGCCCGCATGCCCCAAGAGGGCACCAGCTTGTAGACCTCGCCGCTGGAGCCCGAGTCCCGGTCGCAGATCAGGAGCTCGCCGAAGCCGTCCTCGCCGAAGGAGGCGACGTTGCGGATCGAGAGCCCGCCGCCCGGCTCGAGCTCGGCCGTGCGGTCGGTGAAGTTCGCGACCAAGCCCGTCGCGGGCTCGTACTCGAGCGAGCGGATCTTGGCGTCCGCGAAGTCGCTGAAGAAGTACTTCCCGTACTCGCTCGGGATGGCGCAGCCGCGGTAGACGCGCCCGCCCGTGATGGCGAAGGAGCCCGCGGCGTGGGTGAGCTCGAGGATCGGTCGGACATAGAGCGGGCTGTCGCAGGGCGGCGTGCCGGCGGCGCAGGTGCCGATGGAGTGGCAGCGCGTGCCCTCCATCACCCTCCAGCCGAAATTGAGGCCCGCGCTGCCGGCTCTGGCGACGTCGATTTCCTCGCGCAGGTCCTGGCCGACGTCGCCGAGGTACAGGTCGCCAGTCACGCGGTCGAAACCGTTCCGCCAGGGGTTGCGCAGCCCGTAGTGGAAGATCTCGCCGCGCGCGCCGGGCACGCCCACGAACGGATTGTCGGGCGGGATCGCGTAGGGCGCGGCCGAGTCCACGTCGAGGCGCAGCACCTTGCCCAGCAAAGTGTCGAGGCGCTGGGCGCGGCAGCCCGGGTCGGCGGCCGAGCCGCCGTCGCCGAGAAAGATGTACAGGGCTCCCTCCGGGCCGAAGTGGATGTCGCCGCCGTTGTGGTTCGCGAACGGCTGGTCCACGGTGAGCACCACCGACTGGCTGGCCTCGTCGGCCACGTTCCGGTCGGACGAGAGCGTGAAGCGCGCCACGACGGAGTCGCCGGCGAGGTCGGTGTAGCTGACGAAGAAGGCGCCGTTGCTGGCGTGGGCCGGATGGAAGGCGACGCCGAGGAGGCCCTGCTCGCTACCGGTCGAGACGGCGCCTGTGAGGTCGAGGAAGGGCTCCGGCCGGACGACGCCGTTCACGAGCACCAAGATCTGGCCGCCCTGGGTGCCGATGAAGATGCGCTCGTCGCCCGCCGGAGCGCCGGCCCACAGCGGCCGGGTGAGCCCGGAGGCGATGCGTACGCTGCTGACCTGCGCCGCGACGGAGTGGGCGCAGAAGATCCAGCCGGCAACGAGCAACCAGGGACGCGGCTTCATGGACGATGCAAGACTCCCCCGCTGCGCGCAGCGGGTCAACCTGAAGCGCGCGGAGCAGCGGTATTTTCGCGGCCTTTCCGGGGCTCGCCACACTAGAGTCCCCGTGGGATGAAACGCTTTCTCCCCGGGCAAGCCGCGGCGCCGGGACTCTTCCTGGCCCTGCTGGCGCTCGCGCTCCTGCTGCGCGTCGCGAACGGAGCCTTGGGCAGCCTCGCGCTCGACGACTTCCACAGCCTGCACCACGCGCGCGCGGCCGATCTCGCGAGCTTCTTCCGCGTGCTCGTGCAGGACAACCATCCGCCCCTGCACTTCCTGCTGGTGCGCGCGGCGCGCGCCCTGTTCGGCGAACAGGCCTGGGCCCTGCGCCTGCCCGCGCTCCTGGCCGGGCTTGGCGCCTTGGCGTTCGTGTGGCGGATCGGCGCGCGCCTCGCGTGCGCGCGTGCGC
>JABFRZ010000179.1 GCA_013140785.1 Planctomycetota bacterium
AGGGCGCGCAGGGCGCGCTCGGAGGCCGGCGGCTGCAGCTCGCGCGGTGCGCTCGGATGGCCCTGCTCGCGGCGCGGCAGAAAGGGGTCGATCAGGGTGTCGAGCGACTGCACGCGGTCGAGGAACTGCTCGACCGCCTCCAAGCCGATCGCGTCGATGTAGCGGCGCACGCGCGTGGAGTGGTTCGCGAGGGTGTCGAGCATCTTGCGCTCGGTCGGCGCGAACCACAGGTTGTGTTTGAAGAAGTCGGCGTGGCCGTAGACGTGGGCCATCACCAGCTTCTGCTCCATCAGCGAATTGGAGCGCACCAAGTAGGCGTAGGTCGGGTCGTTGTTGATGACCAGCTCGTAGATCTTCGAGAGGCCCCACTGGCGCCCCTTCTCCAGGCGCTCGTACTCCATGCCGAAGCGCCACGAGGGGTGGCGCACGGGGAAGCCGCCGTAGGCCGCGACGCCGTTCACGTCGCGCGCGTCGAGCAGCTCGAACACCACGTCGAAGAAGTCGAGCCCCGCGCGGCGGGCCGCGTCCTCGATCACGACCGCCTGGTACTTCAGGGCCGGCGGGAGGTCACTGCGGAGTCGCATGCTCTCGAGCTCAGCGGCCCTTGCCCAGGAAGGCCTTGATCGCGTCGGGCACGTCGCCGCGGTCGTTGACGCTGGCCGTCACCAGGATCTCCTCGTCCCCGAGCGCGCCGTCGAGATCCTTCTTGAACTGGCCGGAGCCGTGCGCGCTCTTCACCTGGCCGTAGCAGAACTGGTTCACGCGCGGCAGGATCTCGTCGCGCAGCATCGAGATGCACAGCTCGGTGTCGCGCGCCGACCAGTTGTCGCCGTCGGAGTAGTGGAACGGGTAGATGTTCCAGTCCTCCGGCCGGTAGCGCTCGGCCACCTGCTTCAAACACAGCTCGTAGGCCGAGGAGATCTTGGTGCCGCCCGACTCGCGCAGGTGGAAGAAGGTGTGCTGGTCCACCACGCGCGCCACCGCGTCGTGGACGATGTAGACCACCTCGAGGTTCTTGTACTGGCTGCGCAGCCAGGTATCGATCCAGAAGGCCTTGATGCGCACGATCTCCTTCTGCTCGCGCCCCATCGAGCCGGACACGTCCATCATGTGGAAGACGACGGCCGAGGACTCGGGCGCTGGGCAGGCCTTGCGCATGCGGAAGCGGAAGTCCGCGCGCTCGGGCACGACGCGCGGGTGCGCGGGATCGTAGGCGCCCGCGGCGATCGTGCGCTTGAGCGCGTTCTTGAAGGAGCGCCGGAACTGCCGCAGGGAATCCGGTCCGGTCGAGCGCAGGCCGTTGTAGCGTCCGCCCTCGCTGGCGAGCTCCTTCACGCCGCGCGGCTGGATGTTGGGTAGCTCCAGCTCCTCGCCGAGCATCTCGGCCAGCTCGTCGAGCTCGACCTCGACCTCGAGGATGTGCGCGCCCGCCTGGCTGCCGGCTGCGCCGCCACCCTCGCCTTCCGCACCCTCGCCGCTCTCACCTTCGCCTTCGCCCTCGGCCTTGCCGCCCTTGCCGCGTGGGTTCTCGCCGAACACGAAGCGCGGCAGCTGGATCTGCGGCAGCGGGATCGAGACCGCGTGCTCGCCCGCGCGCCCGATCAGCTCGCCGGTCGAGAGGTAGCGCCGCAGATCGGCGCGAATGCGCCCGCGCACGATCTCGCGGAAGCGCGCGCGATCGGCTTCGATACGAAACATGCGGATACGCCGTCAGGCGGCCTCGGTCGCGCCGCGCTTGGCGTCGCCGCGTGCGAATAGCGCGGCCACGTACTGCAGCACCTCCTCGGCGCTGCGCTCGTCGTAGCCAAAGCGCTCGGACAGGCGCTGGCGGATGACGTCGATCTTCTCGCGCGTGGCGGGATCGACCACGGTCGAGACCAGGCTGGTGAGCTGGATCGTGTCGCGCCGGTCCTCGAACAGCTTGAGCTCGAGCGCGCGCGTCAGGCGCTTGTTCTGGCGGTAGTCGAAGGTCCGACCCTCGATGTGCAGCGCGGCGATGTAGTTCATCAGCTCGTGCCGGAAGTCTTCCTTGCGTGAGTCCGGGATGTCGATCTTGTTCTCGATCGAGCGCATCAGGCGCTCGTCGGGATCGCGCTCGCGCCCAGCCGCGTCGATGACCTTCTCGCGCGTCGTGCAGGCCTTGACGTTGTCGATGTACTTGGCGCACAGGCGATCGACCGCCTCGCGGTCCGCGGCCACGGCCACCTGCACTTCGTGCTTGATGATCTCCTCGTAGTCCTCGCGCGCGTGGGCGATGAGCTGGCCGTAGCGCTTGCGCACCTCCTCGTTGGTGATCAGGCTGTGGTGGCGCAGGCCGGTCTCGAGCTTGCGCAAGACGTCCAGCGGGCCGATGCACTCCTTGCCCATGACCATGGCGGCCGCGATGCGATCCTGCACGTAGCGCGGCGAGATGCCGAACATGCCCTCGCGCAGGGCCGCCTCCTTCATCTCGCGCACGTTCTCGGCCGTGAAGCCCTGGACCTCCTCGCCACCGTAGAGCTTGGCCTTCTGCAGCACCGAGAGGTTGGGGTGGGTCGGTTCCTCGAGGCGCGTGAGCACCGCCCACAGGGCCGCGATCTCGAGCGTGTGCGGCGCGATGAACGGGCTGCGCAGCAGCTCGGGGTTGAACTGGCGCCGGTAGATGCGCACCTCGTTCGCGACCGACATGTTGTAGGGCACGTCGATCTTGATGGTGCGGTCGCGGAAAGCCTCCATCAGCTCGTTGTTCTGGAGCTTCCTGTACTCGGGCTCGTTGGTGTGCCCGATGATCACCTCGTCGATGTGTGTCTGCGGGAACTTCTTGGGCTTGACGGCGTGCTCCTGGCTCGCGCCCAGGAGGTCGTAGAGGAAGGCGACGTCGAGCTTCAGGACCTCGACGAACTCGAGCAGGCCACGGTTGGCGACGTTGAATTCGCCGTCGAAGTTGAAGGCGCGCGGGTCGGAATCGCTGCCGTACTCGGCGATGCGGCGGTAGTTGACGTCGCCCGTCAGCTCGGTCGAGTCCTGGTTCTTCTCGTCCTTGGGCTGGAAGGTGCCGATGCCGATGCGGTCCTTCTCCGAGAGCAGCAGGCGCCGCACGCGCACGTGCTCGACCACGCGCGACCAATCGCCCTTGTAGCGTTCGAGCAGCGCGCGGAAGTGGAAGCGGCTGACGGGGTCGAGCTCGCCGCTGAGCTCGATCTTGTAGCTGCGCTTCAGGTTCTTGTTCAGTCGTCGCTCGACCTCGAGCCGCGCCTCGGCCGGGATCAGGAGCAGCGGGTCCTGGTTCATGGGCGAGGGCACGACCTCGTCGTCGATGTGCCAGGAGAACGTGTACAAGGCACCCGCGTCGGTCGTGCTGTAGGCCTCGAGCCCGCGCTTCAGGAGGCGCGCGATCGTGCTCTTGGCCGAGCCCACCGGCCCGTGCAGCAGGATCACGCGCTTCTCGGGCCCGAGCGCCTGGGCTCCGGCGCGAAACAGCTGCACCAGCTGGTTGATCGGCTCGTCGAGCCCGAACACCGCGTCGCGGCCGCGATCGAAGGGGTCGTCGAAGAGCTTCCAACGTGGCGCCGCGCCGCGCTTCGTGGCCTGTTCGTAGCCGTGGAACTCGATCATGTCGAGCAGCCGCTGCCAGGCGTTGCGCGCCACGAGCGGGTTGCGCTCGGCCATCGGCAGATACTCGCGGAACGAACCCTCCCAGTGGAGAGCGGCGTAATGCTCGGAACTGACGTGCCGCTGTACGGCGTCTAGCAGCGACTGGGGCTGATCCATGGAGTGACTCCGCGTCGGAAGCGCGCGGCATTGGGGACACCGCTTCGCCTCCCCACCTTCGGGTTCCCGCAGTCGAGGACTGAAGCTGGGGGAGAGGTGGCGCAAGCGAAAGCGCTTCCGTGCTTGGCAACACGAGCAAGGCACCGCGCGCGCCGGAGCGCCTCATAGTCCGCGGCGGCTCGAAGGGCTCGTGCCACCTACTGGTAGGCACCGACTCGCTTCGTGCTCCCTCCACGGCGCGGGGAGGCTCACCTCGCGCGGCGCAACGGGCGTCGCGCGTCGCGCCCGCTTCAGGGCAGGGCCACCTGGATCGCGGCGCTGCCGGCCCAGGCGGAAACGGCCGTGACGCGCACCTCGCCACCCGCGCTCGCCTCCAGGAACAGCCGCAGCCAGCGACCCTCGCCGCCCGCCAGGGT
>JABFRZ010000428.1 GCA_013140785.1 Planctomycetota bacterium
GCTACCGCGCGCGTGGGCCGAGCGGCTCGAGCGCGGGTCCTCCGCCAGCACGAAGGCGAGGTGCGGATGAATCTCCGGGTTCGACGCGCCGTGCGTGCGCGTGCCGGGCTGGACGTTGACACCCGCGCGGTAGCCGCGCGCCGCCAGGCGCGCCAGCTCGGCCGCTCCGGGCACCGCGCGCACCTCGCCCTCCGCGTAGCACGACTGGTAGGCCAGCCCGACGTGCACGGCGCGACGCGTGAAGGCAGGCTCGGCCCCCAGCGCCAGGAGGAAGGCCAGGAAGAGCGGCTGCGTTCCGAGCACGGCCTCGAACAGGTCGCCGAAGCCCTCGTCGCAGCCGAGGCGGCCGTTGACCTCGATCAGCCACGAGGCCTGCGCGTCCGAGCGGAACTCGAGCGAGTAGCCCGAGTCCTCGAGCCCCACGGCCGCGAGCGCCGCGCGCGTCATGCGCTCGAGCCGCTCGCACTCCTCGCGCGGGCGCTCGGCCGGCGTGAGGTAGCCCTCGATGAAGAAACTCGGGGCGCGCGCGTGGATCTGCTCACTGAGGCCAAAGCTGCGCACTTCGGGCCCGACCACCAGGCCGTCGCTCTCGAGCGGATCGCCGGCGGCGAAGGCCTCGACCAAGAACTCGACACACGGGTCAGACGCGAGCTCGATCCCGGCCACGCGCGCGAAGCCCAAGAGACGCGCGATGTCGCGCGAGCGCAGGAGGCCGGACTGCAGGCGCGCGACGGCTGGAGCGAGCTCTTCCTCGGTCCGCACCAACGTCACCAGGCGCTGGTTGGCCGAGGCGCAGCCCTTGAGCACGAGCGGGAAGCCGAGCTCGCGCGCGGCGCGACGCGCGCCGGCCACGTCCGCGACCAGGGCGAAGCGCGGCTGCGCCACACCGGCTTCCTCCAAGCGTCGGCGGCAAGCGTACTTGTCGAGGCACAGGTACACGGCCGACGGGCTCGGGCCGCGTAGTCCGCGTGCGCGCACCGCCAGGGCGCCATAGGGCAGGCCGGACTCGGTCTGCGCCAGCACGGCGTCGATCGGTCTCGTCGCGAGGGCGCGCTCGAGCACGCTCCAGCCAGCCTCGACCTCGTGTGGCGGAGGCAGCTCGATGACTTCGTCGAAGAGACGCGCGAGCTCGGCATCCGGGCGGTGGTCGGCCAGAACCAAGCGCAGCCCGAGCGCCCGCAGAGCCGGCTCGAAGCGCGCCGGATCGGCGCCGCGCAGGTCCGCCAGGCGCGGGTGGACGACGAGCAGGCTCGTCACGCCGGCGCCACGGCGCAACGTCGGGGCGGGGAAGCCATGCTGCACTGAAGATAGGGATTGCCGGGCGGGTGCGCGAGCCTCGGACGCGCACGGGCACACGCGCTCCCTGCTTTGGCGTCCTGCGGCTGGCGGCCTGAGTACCCGTTCCGTCGAGAGTCAGATGCGCTCGAAGTAGCGCTGGCGCTCCCAGTCCGTCACGGCGCGCTCCCAGGCTTCCCACTCGCTGCGGAAGAAGTGCGCGTAGTGCTCGACCACGTCGTTGCCGAAGGCCGCGCGCGCGAAGGTGCTGTGCTCGAAGCCCGCCAAAGCATCGCGCAGGTTCACGGGCACGCGCGGGAGCTCGCGCGCGGAATAGATGTCGCCCTCGAAGCACGGCGGCGGCTCGAGCTCGCGCTCGATTCCGTCGAGGCCGGAGGCGAGCGACGCAGCGAAGGCGAGATAGGGGTTCGCGTCCGCGCCGGGGATGCGGCACTCGATGCGCAGGCTCTGCTCGTGGCCGACGACGCGGAAGCCGGCCGTGCGATTGTCGTGGCTCCAAGCGAGGCGCGTCGGCGCCCAGGAGGCGCTCTGGTAGCGCTTGTAGCTGTTCACCGTGGGCGCGTAGAACGGCATGAGCTCGGCGGCGTGCGCGATCCAACCCGCGAGGAAGTGGCGGAAGATCTTCGAGCCACGCACCGGGCCGCAGGGTTCGTCGCCGGCGAAGGCGTTCTTCGCACTCTGCCCAGGCAACAGTTGCGCCAGGCTCATGTGGATGTGACACGACGAGCCGGCCTGGTCGGCTGCGACCTTGGCCATGAAGGTGAGCGCGAGTCCCTGCTGGTCGGCCAGCTCCTTCAGGCACTGCTTGTAGACGCCGTGGCGGTCGGCCATGGCGAGCGCGTCGGTGTAGCGCACGTTGAGCTCGTGCTGCCCGAGGCCCCACTCGCCCTTCGAGTTTTCGACCGGCACGCCCGAGGCCGCGAGGTGTCGGCGCGCGGCCGCGTGGAACGGCTCGGTGCGCGCGCCCTGGCGCAGATCGTAGTCCTCGAGGGTGTGGCCCACGGGCTCGAGCCCACGCCAGCCCCTGGCCAGGGCCTCGCGCTGCGAGCCGCGATAGAGATAGTACTCGAGCTCGGAGGCGGCCAGCGCCGTGAAGCCCGCACGCGCGGCGCGCTCCACCTGCGCGCGCAGGATCGAGCGCGGTGCGACGGCGACGCGCGCGTGTGTCTCGACGGCGTGCACGTCACACAGGACCAGCGCGCTCTTCTCGAGCCAGCTCGCCACGCGCAGCGTCGTGAGGTCCGGCACGAGATGGAAGTCCCCGTAGCCGCGCTCCCAGTTCGCGAAGCGGTAGCCGGGGACCGGGTTCATCTCCATGTCCACCGTGAGCAGGTAGTCGCAGGCGTGCGCGCCGTGCACGAGCGCCTCTTCCAGGAAGAAGCGCGCGTCGTAGCGCTTGCCCATCAGGCGCCCGTAGTGGTCCGTGAAGGCCACGATCACGGTCTCGAGCGCGCCCTGCTCGACGCGCTCGGCGAGCTCGCTCCTGGTCAGCATCCCCTTGGCCTCGGTCATGGGCTTGGTCCTCTGCGTTCTCGCCGCAATCCTGTAGATCCGGCGCGTGCGGTCAAGCGCGATCCTCGCGCGCCGAGGCGCGGCGAGACAGGTCGGCTCCGCGCACGACCCTCAGGGCAAGCGTGGTGAGCCTCGGTCGAGCCCTGTCTCCGGCGCGATTGTAGCCCTGCGTCGGACGCGCCCACGCGCCTATACTGCGGGATATGCCCCCGCACGCCGAGACACTCGACGGCCTACACGAGCGCGCCCGAGCCGCCGGTCTCGGCCCGCTCGCGGAGAAGGTCCTCGCACGCGAGCGCCTGTCGCTCGCGGACGGGCTCGCGCTCTATCGCACCCCGGAGCTCTACGTCGTCGGCGAACTCGCCAACCTCGTGCGCGAGCGCCTGCACGGCGAACTCGCGTACTTCAACGTCAACCAGCACGTCAACTACACGAACTACTGCAACAAGTTCTGCGCCTTCTGCTCCTTCGACCGTCTGCCGGGACAGGCGGGCGCATACCTGCTGACGCCCGAGCAGGCCGCGGCCAAGATCACGGCGCAACTGCACGAGCCCGTGACCGAGGTGCATATGGTCGCGGGCGTGTGGCCGAAGATCCCCTACTCGTACTACCTGGAGCTCCTGCGCGCGGTGAAAGCCGCCAAGCCCTCGATCCACATCAAGGCCTTCACCATGGTCGAGCTCGACCAGATCGCGAAGGTGGCCAAGAAGCCGCTGGCGGAGGTGCTGCCCGAACTGGTCGAGGCCGGGCTCGGCTCGTGCCCGGGCGGCGGGGCGGAGATCTTCTCGGAGCGGCTGCACAAGGAAGGCTACCGCCTGAAGATCAGCGGCGAGCAGTGGCTCGAGCTCACGCGCACCGTGCACGAGGCCGGCCTGCGCTCGAACTGCACCATGCTGCACGGCCACATCGAGACGCTCGAGGAGAAGGTGGATCACCTCGACCGACTGCGGCGGCTGCAGGACGAGACCGGCGGCTTCCAGACCTACGTCCCGCTCTCGTTCCACCCCGAGAACAACGAGTGGTCGCACCTGCCCGGTCCGAGTGCGCTCGACGAGCTGCGCGAGATCGCGGTCGGGCGCCTGATGCTCGACAACATCGCGCACGTCAAGGCCTACTGGATCATGCTCTCGATCCCGATCGCGCAGCTGGCACTCGCCTTCGGGGCCGACGACGTGGACGGCACCGTGGTCGAGGAGCACATCTACCACGACGCCGGCGCCAAGACCCCGCAGCAGGTCCAGCGGGCGGAGCTCGTGCGCTGGATCCAGGACGCGGGACGCATCCCCGTCGAGCGCGACACGCTCTACAACGTCGTGTGGTCGGCCGACGAGGCCCTGGCGCCGCGCGGCCAGCCGG
>JABFRZ010000033.1 GCA_013140785.1 Planctomycetota bacterium
GCTCGGCCGCTTCCGCCTCGCCCGCGCGCACGCGCTCATCGGCCACGCGCACGAGCTCCCGGACGAGCTCCACGCGCGCGAGCGTGGCCGCAGCGCGCTCCTCGGCCGCGACGCACTCCACGAAGGCCAGGCTCGTGTCCCGTGCCAGGTCGAGGCCGTGCCGCACCAGATCCAGCGCGGTGCGCTCGAGATCGAGCTCTGCGATCTGGATGCGCCGCGGTCGCTGCCAGAGTGCTTCGAGCGGGAGCAGGAGCGTCCACTCGTACTGCTTGGGCCCGAGCGGGAAGAGGAACGTGAGGATCGGATCCTTCAGCAGCCCGGCCTCCACCACCTCGCCGCGCGCGACACCGAGCTCGGCCAGGACTGCGGCGAACTCTGGGCTCTTCCACAGCGCGAGCGCGACCGCTTCGCTTTGGTCGAGCCCGTCCGCGAGCTCCACTCCGGCCGGCAAGGGCAAATCGACCTCAGCCGCGCTCGGGAGGCCGTGGCCGGTACGCGTGCGCAGCTCCTGCGACAACTCTGCCCGGTCCCGATCCGGCCGCTCGGAACGGCACGCGGCGACGAGCAGGCACGCCACGAGCACGGGCCGCGCCGCCGACCTGCTCGGACGGTGCGAGTCGGGGAGCGTGAGGTCAGCCGGTCTCATTCTCTCCCATCCGAGCGGGGTAACGGCGTGCTCGGAGGCAAAGTCGTGCTCGGAGGCAAGGGCGAGAAGATTCGCGCGCGCGCGGCGCGCAGGGAACGCGCGAGCTTGCGCCTGAGCTTCATGGGTCGCTGCAGCGCGGCGCGCAGGGCAAGCTGCCGGCCGAGTTTCCGCTGCTCGCGCGGCGTCAAGAGCTCCGGTGCAAGCTCGCCGATCAGGCGCAAGAGATGGAAGCGCGTGATCGAGCGAGCCAGCAACCACGAGGGCTCGCAGGGGAAGAGCCGCAGCGTCGAGCGCTCGAAATCGACCAGGCCGGCCGAGCCGTCGGGCAGCACGAGGATGTCCCGGTGCGGCAGGGAGTGCCGCGCGACGCCGCGCTCCAGCATTTGCTCCACGAGGATCCTCAGGCTCGCGAGCGTGCTGGCGGCCACGGCGTGCTGGGCTACACCGTGCTGGGCCACGCCGTGCTCGGCCAGCGTCGTTCCGTGCAGGCGCGACATGATCACGCAGCTCCCGCCCTGTGCGAGCTCGCGCAACACGGGCACACCCGCAATCCCCGCGAGCGCTCGCAGCGCGGCCGCCTCGCGCCGCGCCTTGCGCGCGCAGCCCCGTCCGGTGACGAAGGTCTTCTCGACCCTGTCCTCGTAGACGAGCACGCGGTTCTTCGGACTCTCCACCACCAGGATCGGCGTGGCGGCGGAGGCTTGGCTGGTGGTGGCCCGGCTCATGAATTCGCGCGGGAGCCTACAGGGGCGCTGGCGAGCCGAGGATTACATCCGCGCCACGGGCTGCGGTCGCGCTCCCTCCGCGCTCTCGGATTGCGCCTCATATCGAGATCGCGCATCCTACCGAGGCGGTGGTTCGACGCGTTGCTCGGTGGACGGTCCATTCCATCGGTTCTCCTCCCGTGCCTGGCCCCAACGAACGCTCCGAGCCGTCCTCGCCGCCCTCGCGCGCGCCGCAACCCGCCACGTTCGGCGGCGTCAGGCTCTCGCTCCGTTGCGCGCTGCGGGCCACGTGCGCGCGCCTCGGCCTGCGCTTCGCGAGCCTCTTGCCCCTCTGCGTGTCGCACGAGCTGGGCGCTTGGCTCGCGCCGCTGGCGATCCGCTTCAAGGGGCGTGCGCGCGATTCGCTGCTGCTGAACCTCGAGCTGTGTTTCCCCGACGCGAGCCCCGCGGCGCGCAAGGAGCTGGCGCGCGCAAGTCTGGCCGAGTCCTTCCGGACGATGCTCGAGCTCGGTCCGCTGTGGTGCTGGGACAAGCCGCGCGTGCTGTCGCTGGTGCGCGAGGTCGTCGGTCTGGAGAAGCTCGACGCGGCCCTCGCGAGCGGCCGCGGCGTGGTGCTGCTCGGACCCCACCTCGGAGCCTGGGAGATGGTCGGCCTGTACGTGAGCGCGCGCGCCCCGACGACGTCCCTGTACCGTGCGCCGCGCGTGCCGCAGCTGGATGGCCTGTACCGGCGCGCGCGCGAGCGCTTCGGCGCCCGACTCGTGCCCGCCGACGCGGGCGGGGTGCGCGAGCTGTACCGAGCCTTGCAGCGCGGCGAGCTGGTCGGTGTGCTCCCCGACCAGGATCCCGGGCCCGGCGCGGGGCTCTTCGCGCCGTTCTTCGGGGTGCTGGCCAACACGAGCGCCCTGACGGCCAGGCTGATCGCCTCCACGCGCGCCGTGCCGCTCTTCGGGTGGGCCGAGCGTCTGGAGCGGGGCGCCGGTTTCCGACTCCACTTCGTCGAGCCGGAGTCCAGCGCGCTGCGCAACCCCGTGG
Source organism: Planctomycetota bacterium (assembly GCA_013140785.1). Taxonomy (GTDB): domain Bacteria; phylum Planctomycetota; class UBA1135; order UBA1135; genus JABFRZ01. The sequence goes on from JABFRZ010000033.1 coordinate 2,407, forward strand.
ACGTCGAGCAGGCGACGCGCGCGCTCAACCTCGAGCTCGAACGGCTGATCCTCTGCCGGCCGCAGCAGTACCTGTGGAGCTACCGGCGCTTCCGTAACCGGCCGGGCGGCGAGGCGAATCCCTATCGTCACGGGATGCCTGCTACCGAGCGTAGAGCGAGCCGGCTCGCGGACGGTTCCGCGCGCGCTCCGACCGAGCTTGCCGCAGCACCCGGCCGCAGCGCCTGACTCGAACTCTCGACTCTCACCGAGACCATCCCAGGAATCCGACATGAAGCCAGCCCTCGTAGACGCGCCGCGCGCACTGCAGCCGATCCTCGAGTTCCTCGCCTGTCCCTGGTGCCGCGCTCCGCTCGATTGGAAGCCGGCCGGCCTGGGCTGCTCGAGTTGCCCGGCGCAGTTCCCCGCGCGCGACGGCATCCTCGACCTGGCCCGTCGCGGGACGGCCGAGACCTGGGGCGCCGCGGATTCAGAGGCCTCGAGCCAGGCCTATCAAGATGCCTATGCCGCCCTGGAGCCGGCGCAGCACTACAACCGCGAATACGAGGTGCGCACGCTCAAGCGTCTGAGCACCCAGCGCGAACGCAACCTCATCGCGCGCCTCTTGCGCCCCCACGGACGGGTCCAGCACCTGCTCGAATTGCCCTGCGGCGGCGGGCGGCTCAGCCCTTCCTTCGCGCAGTGGACCGAGCTCCTGGTCCAAGCCGACACCGGCTGGGGCCAGCTCCTGCACGCGAACCGGCGCCCGGTTCTCGTCACGCCGCGCGTGCTCATGGCGGGCTCTGGCTTCCACGTTCCCTTCCGCGACGCGAGCGTGGACGGCGTGGCCTGCGTGCGCTTGAGCCATCACCTGCCCACGGCGGACGAGCGCCGCCGGTTGCTGCAGGAGCTCCTGCGGGTAGCGCGCCGCTACGTCTTGATGACGTTCTTCGACCATCACTCGCTGAAGAACCGTCTGCGGCAGCGCACGAAGAAGCCGCCGAAGATGACCATGACGGTAGACGAGGTGCGCGCCATCGCGCGTGAGCACGGGGCCGAGCTGGTCGCGGCGCCGATGCTCTCGTGGGTGGGCTCGGGACACCGCTATGCGATGATGGTCAAGCGCGCCTGAAGCGCGTCCAATCACGGGCGCCGAAGGTCACGGAGCCGCACCGGCGTTCTTCGTCATCGACACGCAGCCTCTGCGGACCGCCTTCCCTGAACTCCTCCGCGCCGAACAGCTCGTGCACCGCAGATCCGTGTTGGTGCCGTGTAGTGCGGGGAGTACGCTCCAGAGCGGCTAGATGGGTCCTCTTGAGCAGATGCGTCGCCTGGGACAAATGCGAAAAGGGTGGGGTTGCGAGCTGGTTCTCCTGACCCTCGGGGTGTCGGGTTGCGCCTTGCCACGCTATGAGCCCGCGCCGCTCGACGCAGCAAGCGGCGTGCAGGAGTTCTCGACGCGCACGCTGACCTCGCCCGAGTTCTTGGCCTTCGCGCGCGCCCACTGGCCGTTCGCCGAGGAGTTCCCCTCACCGCTGCGGGGCCTCGAGGCTCTGACCCTGGCGGGCTTCTTCCATCGGCGCGAGCTCGGAGTGGCGCGCGCGGCGCTCGCTGGAGCGCGTGCCGCGGAGGCGAGCGCAGCCCAGCGGCCGAATCCTACGCTCACGTTCGACCCCGAGGTCGTGCCCGAAACTCCCGAGCCCTGGATCCTCGGATTCCAGCTGGACGTTCCGATCGAGACTGCGGGCAAGCGCGGGCTGCGCACGCGCGCGGAAAG
>JABFRZ010000505.1 GCA_013140785.1 Planctomycetota bacterium
CACCGTAGGTGCATGGGAGAACGAAACGGCTCCGCGGGCCATCCTCCCTCGGACGTAGCCGCTCTCCCCCCTGTGCGTAGCCGCTGCGCCCGCGAGCCAGCTCCGGTCGGCCGGCCCGGCGGGCGCGCCCGCGCCCGAGTCCCTGCCGCAGCTCCCTTCGGCGCAGGGCGGCGCTCCGGACCGAGACGCCAACGACCGTCCGGTCCGACCGCCGCAGAGCAGTCGGAGCCAGTTGCGGAACCCGGCGTCGAGTAGCCTCTCACCGAACGTGAGCCGCGCCGCCGCCGCTGTACACCGGGACTAGACCCCGAAGAAGTAGTAGAAGCGCGGGAGCGTGGCGAGCTCGCTCTTCAGGACGAACACGCGCTTGTGCTCGAGGATGTAGCGGATCTCGCCGGCGGGATCGCGCAGGTCTCCGAACTTGCGCGCGCCGACCGGGCAGACCTCGACGCAGGCCGGGTAGAGCCCCGCGCGCACGCGCTGGATGCAGAAGGTGCACTTCTCGACCACGCCCTTCGGCCGCGGGCGGTTGCCGAGGTAGTGCGTCTTCGGGTTGAGCTCCTCGGCCGGGATCTCGGGCTCGCCCCAGTTGAAGTGCCGCGCGCCGTACGGGCAGGCCGCCATGCAGCAGCGGCAGCCGATGCACCAGTCGTAGTCGATGACCACGATGCCGTCCGGCTCCTGCCAGGTCGCGCCGACCGGACAGGTCTTCACGCAGGGCGCATTGCGGCAGTGCTGGCAGGCGACCGGCACGTAGAAGTGCCCGGGCCGCGGGACGGTCTCGGCCTCGTAGTAGGCGTCGGCGTGGGCGAAGTCGACGCCCTTCTCCTTGTCCATCTCGAGCACGCGGATCCACTGCACCTCGGGATCGCGGCTCTGGTTGTTCTCGGCCACGCAGGCGTGGACGCAACGGCGGCAGCCGACGCAGCGCGAGATATCGAGCGCGTAGGCGAACTCGACTCCGGGCCGGGGGGCGTCGAGCACGACCTCGACCTGCTTGCCGTAGCGGGCGGAGTACTCCTCCTCGAGCTCGCGCAGCATGCGCGCCTTGTCCTCGGGGTCAAGCTCCTTCAGGTGGTCGCGGAAGAAGGGCGTGTGGCTCGGATCGACGCAGCTTCCGGCCGAGGCCGCCGTGCAGCCGGCGAGTGCGCACAGGAAGTCCCGTCGCGAGAACCCGGGCGTCGCGCCGGCGTCGCATGCGTGGCTCATGGGGTCCTCCTGGGAGGCGTCGGGGCGGGCATGGGCTCGATGGGCTGGAAAGCAGGCGCGTGCGAGTTGTGGCAGTGCACGCACAGCAGGTAGGACTTCTCGCCGTCCCAGCGTCCGGTGCGCCGCCCGTGCACGCCCGCGCGCCAGTCGCGGTACTTGTCGCCGTGACACTGACCGCACAGGCGATAGGACTCCTCGAAGGAGACGAGCGCGCCGCCGGCGAGGTGCAGCATGTCGCGGTTCGCCGCGTCGTGGCAGTCCAGGCACCAGCGGTGCTCCTGGTCATGCTGGAGCAGGATCTCCTGGTGCGCGGTCTTCAGTTCGCGCCGGGCGGTGTTCACGGGGATCTCGGGGTCGTGGCAATCCGTGCAGGGGAACACGCCCGCCGAGAAGGGCGGCGGCGGCACCTGGAAGTCGCTGACCGGGTCCTGCCAGGTCTTGGAGGCTCCCGCTTGCACGACCTGCGCCAGCCCGAGGTCGTCCCGACAGGCCGTGGCGCACAGGAGAAGCGCGAACCCGCACGCGCCGAGCGCCAGGCGCGAGGTGCGCGCGATCCGGGTTCGTCGTGATGCCGACATGCTCACGACCAGCAGAAGGCTGGACCTCCGCCGCTCGCCGTACCCGGCTCGGCCACCTCGGGCGTTGGCGGTGGTCGTATTCCGCCCTGACACGGGGTCATCCTGCTCACTTGGTCCCCGCTCCCCGCGCACTGGAACGCGAGCCTGGGAGAGGCTTGCCGTCTACGTCCACCGGGAGAAACCGCCGCACAGGATCTTGCGCCGGGCCGCGACCTGGCACAGCGACTACTCCGTTTCGATCAGTCCCATGCACTCCCGGCAGAGCAGCGATGGCCTTGCTGCGGGTGATCGTCTTCATGGTCAGCGCTCCTTCAGCGTGGGCTGGCGGTCGGGACGCGAGCCCCGCACGGCGAACTCCAGCGCCAAGGTAGACGGCACGCCGTCCAGCGGCCCCTGGCCCTAGTGCGTAGGTAAGGGGGAGCAAGGTCGGCAAGCTCTCGTCTGCTCCGCGGATCCGTGTGGGAGGATTCGCGTATCGGCGCAGGCTGCGGCCAGGATCCGTAATCCCATGCGGTCGAGGGACCCGAACACGTTGTCCTTCCCTCGACCGCAGGCGGGCTCAGCCATCTTGACGTGCTTCACCGGATCGTGGACGCGTTGGAGAAGCTCCCGTTCCATCCGCTCCCACGAGCGTCAGAGCTGCAGTTCACTTCCACGCATTGCGCTCACGGTAGAGGAGACCGCGTCGCACCAGGAACTTCTCCAGCTCCACGGCGAGCAGGGGGATGCCCGCGACGGCGCAGCAGAAGGAGAGCTCCGGCGCGGTGAGCGCCTCGGTCTCGAGGAGGCGGTTCAGGGCGGGCACGTAGAGCGTGCTGAGTTGCAGCCCCAGCGTGGCCACGACCGTGAGGCAGAGGGCTGGGTTGCTCGCGAGGCCCAGCGCGAGCAGCGAATCACGCTCGGAGCGCACGGCTAGCACGTGTCCGAGCTGGGCCAGGGCCAGCACGGTGAAGGTCATGCTCCGCCCGTGCGGCGAGCCCACGTGAAGGGCCCAGCTCTGGGTGAAGAGACTCACGCCACCCATGAGCAGTCCGACCCACAGGGCGTGTTGCCAGAGCCCGTGCGCGAAGACGCTCTCGCTCGGCGGGCGCGGTGGGCGTCGCATGAGGGTGCGCTCGGCGGGCTCGACCGCCAGAGCCAGCCCCGGCAGCCCGTCGGTCACGAGGTTGATCCACAGGATGTGGATCGGCAGCAGCGGCAGCGGGAGTCCGACCAGCGGCGCCAGGAAGAGCAACCAGATCTCGGCCGAGTTCCCGGTGAGGACGTAGCGGATGAACTTGCGGATGTTGTCGTAGATGCGGCGGCCCTCGCGCACCGCGGCGACGATCGTGGCGAAGTCGTCGTCCAGGAGCACAAGGTCGGAGGCCTCGCGCGCGACGTCCGTGCCCGTGCGCCCCATGGCGATGCCGATGTCGGCCTGGCGCAGGGCGGGCGCGTCGTTGACCCCGTCGCCGGTCATGGCGACGAACTCGCCACGCGCCTGCAGGGCCTTGACGATGCGGATCTTCTGCTCCGGGGCGACGCGCGCGTAGACGCACAGCTCGTCCACGCGCGCGCGCAGGCTCTCGTCGTCCAGGCCTGCGAGCTCGACGCCGCTCAGCGTCGCGGGCGTGTGGGGTCCAGCGATGGAGAGCTGGCGCGCGATCGCGCCGGCGGTGGCCGGATGGTCGCCGGTGATCATCACTACGCGGATCCCGGCCGCGGTGCACTCCGCCACCGCGGCGCGCGCCTCGGGCCGCGGGGGGTCGAGCAAGCCGACGAAACCGAGCAGGGTCAGGTCGGTCTCGCTCGCCTCGAGCAGGGCCTCCGGTTCCTCGGGCATGTCCTGGCGCACGGCGAAGGCGAGCACGCGCAGGCCCGCCGCAGCCATCTCGCCCGCGGCGCCCAGTGCACGCTCGCGTTCGAGCTCGACTTCGCCGCCGCCCGCGCGCGCCTCGCGCGTGCAGTGCTGGAGGACGCGTTCGGGCGCGCCCTTCATCACCAGGAAAGCGCGTCCGGGCCGCGCGGCGTGCAGGGTGCTCATGCGTCCGCGCTCGGGTGAGAACGGCAGCTCGGCCAGGCGCGAATGGCGCCGCAGCAGGCCCGCGACGTCGGCTCCCACCTCGAGCGCGTGACACAGCATCGCCGTCTCGGTCGGATCTCCCTCGGCGGTTCCCAGCGCGGACAGGACGGCGTCGGAGTTGAGCGCCAGGGCTCGCAGGAACTCGGCGCCGGGCGCCTCGAGCTCGAGCGCGGGCTCGTGCGCGTCCGTGAACGGCGGGCGTCGCAAGGCCGCGACCCGCATGCGGTTCTGCGTGAGCGTCCCGGTCTTGTCGGCGCAGATGTAGGTCACCGAGCCCAGCGTCTCGACCGCGGGCAGCCGCCGCA
>JABFRZ010000219.1 GCA_013140785.1 Planctomycetota bacterium
GGGAACTCGCCGCGCGCCGTGCGCAGGTCGACGCCGAGGCCCAGCGCATGATCGAGGAGCGCATCGCCCGCGCCCGGACCGTCGTGACGCGCGCGCGTACCTTCTTGCCCCAGCTCCCGCCCCAGAGCCGCGGCGAACTCGAGCGTTGGCTGGCCGAGCTCGAGGAATCCCTGGGCGGGGCCGAGCTCTCCGACCGCCGCACGAGTTTTCTTCAGGCGCTCAAGAAGGGCGAGCTCGTGTGGCTCCCGAAGTTCAAGAAGCGCGTGCAGGTCACGCGCATCTACAAGGAGAAGCGCGAGCTCGACGTGAAGCTCGGCACGCGCGAGCTGCGCGTCAGCTTCGACGACGTGACCTTCTACGAGAGCCTGTGACGGGCTCGCGCCCGATCTCGGCGTGCGCGCCACGCGCACTCCTGGCCCGCGCCGAGCAGCTTCCGTATCCTCCGGGGCGATGAAGGGCCTGCGCTGGGTCACGGCGGGGGAGTCGCACGGCAAGGCGCTGGTCGGGATCCTCGAGGGGATGCCGGCGGGGCTGACGCTGGACGTCGGGCGCGTGGACGCGGAGCTGGCGCGGCGGCAGCGCGGCTACGGGCGCGGCGGGCGCATGAAGATCGAGCAGGACAGGATCGAGCTGCTGGCGGGCACGAAGGGGGGCGTCACGATCGGTTCGCCGCTCGCGTTCACGATCCTGAACCGCGACCAGACGATCGAGCGCTTGCCCGTGCCCACGAATCCGCGCCCGGGCCACGCCGACCTCGCTGGCTGCCAGAAGTTCGGCCACCGCGATCCGCGCGCGGTGTTTGAGCGAGCCAGCGCGCGCGAGACGGCCACGCGCGTGGCGCTCGGCGCGCTCGCACGCCAGTTGCTCGAGGGCTTCGGGGTCGAGCTCTTCGCGCATGTGGTCGAGCTCGGCGGTGTCTCCGTTCGCGCGGACGCCTGGGAAGCCGCGGGCGAACGGCGCAGGGAGCTGCGCGAGGCCTCGGAGTTCTTGAGCCTCGATCCCGAGGGCGATGCGCGCTTGCGGACCCGAGTCGATCAGGCCAGCGCCGCGCGCGATTCCCTTGGCGGAGTGTTCGAAGTGCGCGTGCTCAATCTCCCGCCGGGGCTTGGCACCTACGCCAACCCGTCCGAGCGCCTGACGGCACGGCTGGGCGGCGCGCTGTTCTCGATCCCGGCCATGAAGGGGGTCGAGTTCGGCCTCGGCTTCGAGTCGGCGCGTCACCCCGGCTCGCGTGTGCACGACGCGATCGTGCCCGCGAGCGGAGAGCGGCGTGGCAGCGCGTGTTGGGGACGTTTCGCGCGTGCGACGAATCGCGCTGGTGGGCTCGAGGGCGGCATGACCACGGGCGAAGAGGTGTGCGCGCGCATCGCGATGAAGCCGATCCCGTCTCTGCGCGCGGGCCTGCCTTCGGTTGAGTTCGCGACCGGCGCGGCCGTGCAGGCTACCTACCAGCGCTCCGACGTGACCTCGGTGCCGGCGGCGAGCGTCGTTGGGGAGGCGGTCATGGCGCTCGAGTTGGGCTCGGCCTTCCTCGAGAAGTTTGCCGGCGACTCACTCGCTGAAGTTCGCGCGGCCTTCGAGGGTTGGCGCGAGGAGCTCCTCGGGCTGTGAGACCGCGCCATAAACCGCTTCCATGCAAGGGCTTGCGATGGGAGCCCTGGCGCGGGGCGAAGCCTTCGCACGGCCGAAGTCGGGCAGACTCTTGAACCTGCACGCGAGATCCGTACCATCTCGCCCTCTTCCGTCCGACCGGACCGCGCCCACGGCCAGCGTAGCTCAATTGGCAGAGCCCCTGATTTGTAATCAGGCGGTTGTGGGTTCGAGTCCCACCGCTGGCTCCAACGCCGCGGTGCGCTCGCGACGGAGGACCCGGATCGCTCCGGGCCTGCTCACTGGCAACGAGACTGAATCGATGAGACGGGAGCGCGGCGCGTCACGGACGCCGCGGTCCGGGCGTGCGCGCGTCGCATGTTCTGGATCCGACCTCGATCGCCGACCACGGTCGGCGCCGGAGTCGCGCGCGTTCGCACCGGACATCCGAGCCCGCGCCCTCTCGGTCGCCGACCGAGCGTCGGCATCGGGGGGCACGTCTGGACTCCACCACCTCTCGCTCCGTCAGCTCAGAGGGAGGATTCCCGAGCGGCCAAAGGGGTCAGACTGTAAATCTGATGGCATCGCCTTCACAGGTTCGAATCCTGTTCCTCCCACCACTTCGGACTCGCCTGGCGCCGCCGCGGCTCCATGCGAGGACCAGGTCTGCTCGCACCCGTCTCGTCTGCTGCGACTCCCACGCGATCTCGCGCCCGCGCCGTTCGCCCTGCACGCTGCTGACTCAGCGCGCGCTTCGGCGCTCGGGCGCGTGCGGGCGTAGTTCAATGGTAGAACGTCAGCCTTCCAAGCTGAACGCGTGGGTTCGATTCCCATCGCCCGCTCCATCTCCCGGCTCGACGAGCTGGGACCACGTGCGAGGGGCGCGGCGCTGCTGTAGCTCAGCGGTAGAGCACTTCCTTGGTAAGGAAGAGGTCTTGGGTTCAATCCCCAACAGCAGCTCCATCTCGCAACGCTCTTTCCTCTCTCCTGAATCCGAACGAACACCCGTCCGCGCCTGGTGCGGGCGGTGATCCGTCCAAGCCGCGTATCCCGCACGTGGCGCCGTTTCCGCCACGCCGAGCGTGTTGCTCCGCGTGTTCCTAGACCGACACCCGAACCACCGAACGAACCGCCGGGCGAAGCCCGGAAGCATCTCTCCCGAAGGGACAACGAAGATGGCCAAGGAAGTCTTCCAGCGCACCAAGCCCCACGTCAACGTCGGCACGATCGGTCACATCGACCACGGCAAGAGCACGCTCACCGCGGCGTTGGTGGCGCGCTCGGCGCACAAGTACAAGACCAAGGCCAAGACCTACGCCGAGATCACCAAGGGCGGCACGGTCCGTTCGACCGACAAGACGGTCACGATCGCGGCCTCGCACTCGGAGTACGAGAGCCCGAAGCGACACTACGCGCACGTGGACTGCCCGGGCCACGCCGACTTCATCAAGAACATGATCACCGGCGCGGCCCAGATGGACGGCGCGATCCTGGTCGTATCGGCCGCCGACGGCCCCATGCCGCAGACGCGCGAGCACGTCCTCTTGGCTCGCCAGGTGAACGTCCCCTACATCGTGGTCTTCCTGAACAAGGTGGACCTCGTGGACGATCCCGAGCTGATCGAGCTGGTCGAGGTCGAGATCCGCGACCTGCTCAACAAGTACAAGTACCCGGGCGACGAAACGCCCATCGTGCGCGGCATCGCCAAGGCCTGTATCGACGACGGCCCGACCGACGAGAAGGCGAACGCACCGATCGACAAGCTGGTCGAGGTGCTCGACAGTCATATCCCGACGCCCCAGCGTCTGGTGGACAAGCCGTTCCTGATGTGCGTCGAGGACGTGTTCTCGATCGAAGGCCGCGGCACGGTCGTGACCGGCAGGATCGACCAGGGCAAGGTCAAGGCCGGCGACGAGATCGAGATCGTCGGCATCAAGGACACCCGCAAGTCGATCGTGACCGGGGTCGAGATGTTCCAGAAGACGCTCGATCACGGCCAGGCTGGCGACAACGTCGGCTGCCTGCTGCGCGGCACGAAGAAGGAAGAAGTGGAGCGCGGCATGGTGCTGGCTCAGCCCAAGACCATCACGCCCCACAACCACTTCGAGGCCGAGGTCTACATCCTCTCGAAGGACGAGGGCGGCCGTCACACGCCGTTCTTCAAGGGCTATCGCCCGCAGTTCTACTTCCGCACCACGGACGTCACGGGCGAGAGCCAGAAGCTCACCGCCATGGACGGCCACGAGGCCGAGATGTGCATGCCGGGCGACAACATCCGCATGGAGGTGAAGCTCATCACCCCGGTCGCGATGGAGCACCAGCTGCGCTTTGCCATCCGCGAGGGCGGCCGCACGGTCGGCGCCGGCGTCGTCACGAAGATCATCGAGTAGCCGCGCCGTAGTCCGGGCGGACGGGGCGCGCGCCGCCCCGCCGCGCGGACGGCGCTCTCGCCCCCACCATGAAGATCAAGGAACGCTACGTGTACCTGGTGTGCACCGAGTGCTCGAACCGGAACTACACCACTCACAAGCGCCAGAAGTCGACCAAGAAGCTCGAG
>JABFRZ010000458.1 GCA_013140785.1 Planctomycetota bacterium
TCCTCGTCGCTTGCTCCGACGAACTCGCCATCGGCGCGCACCTCGACGCCCGCGAGCAACGCACGCCGTCGGCCGATGTCGGGGTTTCCGAGCGCGTCGCCCTCGACGTCCTCGAACACCAGCAGCTCGCTCCAGCCGCGCTCGAGCGCGACCTCCACCACACCGGCCAGCGCCAGGTCGTTCGTGCCGAAGGCGCCGCGATGGCCGGGCGCAAGCACCACCCAGGCGTCCATGTCCCCGACCTCGAGCTGACTCACCGGCGCTTCCTCTCCCGGATGTTCGTGAATCGAGACACCGTTGATCTGCCACAACCCGAGCTGTCGATTCCACACTTCGAACCGCGTCAGCAGCTCCCCACTCTCCGCGTCACGCACGCGCAAGACCACGCCCTCGCCCCCTCCGCCGCGGACCTGGATCTCGACCTCGGCCGGCGGCGTGAACGTGTGCTGCAGAGGCTCGTAGAGGCAGCCGTCGCGGCTCTGGATCGTGAGCGTGCACTCGCCCGCGGGAATGCGGCCGAGGCGCAGCTCGAACAGGCCGCTCGCGAGCTCCTCGGCCATACCGGTGCCGTAGAGCACCTCGTACGGGCTGGCCTTCGAGCGCAAGGCGAGCACCGCGTCCGGCCATCTGCCCTGCTCCACGGGCACGAAGCGCACGACCAGGCCGGCGCCGTCTGGCTCGACGAGGACGCGCTCGCCGAGCTCGTTGGTTCCGCCGCGCAGGCTGACCAGGGCGGGCTCGCTGCGCGCCCAGACGCCCTGCAGGTGCAGCCGGAAGGTCCCCGCGCGGAGACCGACGAGCGAGAAGCTGCCGTCTTCATCCGAAAGCTTCTCGGCGTAGGGCCGCGACGCGTCGAGCGGCACGAGCTGCACGCGCACCTCTGCCAGCGGATTCCCGCGCCGATCGAGCACCCGCCCGCGCGCTAGGGTCGGGTACGCGCGCGCCGGAACCGGCACGCGCCATTCCTCAGTCGCCTTCGGTTCGAACAGGCCTTCGTGATCCACCAGCTCGCGTCCCTTCTCGTCCTGCACTCGCGCCAGCAAGACGCCGCGCTCGAACTCGCCGGCGCTGGTGAACGACCCGTCGGGGCGCGTCCAGAGCGACTCCTTGTGCTCGAGATCGAGCGTGCGCAGGCGCACGGGAAAGGCCCCTTCGATCGGGTCGCCCGTCTCGGCCACGACCAGCCGGCCGCGCACGGCCGCACGCGAGGCGGGCTCCGCCCGACGCCCCGGAGTCAGCTTCGTGCGCTGGCCAGCGGCGCGAGCCTCACGCGCGGCGGTCGGGTCCAGCCCGCTGTCCGTCGTGCTCTCCGCTGCCACGCGCACGGGCTCGGCGAGCTCGACCTCGGACGGATCCTCGCCGCCCGCCTCGGGCACATCCACGAGAACGAGGGCAGCGCGCGGTTCCGGACGCGCTAGGCACCACGCGCCCGCCAGGAGGAACGCGAGCAGGACGAGGGCGAGCGCTCGACGCACCATGCCCGCAGCGTAGCGAGGGAAGCGCGCGCGGTAACGGAGCCTGCGCGCCCTCCTCACTCGCGCGCCAGGAACACCACGCGCACGCCCTCGTCCACGCGATCACTCGCCACGCGCCAGCCCGGGCGCACGAACTCGAGTCGCTCCGGCGCGCGCGCGAGCACGAACACGGCCAGGCCGCTCGGATCGCTGCGGGCCACGACCTGCCCGTCCGCGAGCACCTGCACGTCGTCGAGACCGGGATCGAGAAACCCCTCGAACCCGGGCGCGACCAGCCGATCGCTCTCGAGGTCCTTGAAGAGCACCGCCCCGCCGAGCCCGCGCCCCAGCGCGACCTCGAGCTCGAGGTGCTCACGCCCCTCTTCGTCTCTGACCACGCGCGCGCCCGTGAAGTCGCCCTGCGCCGGTCGATAGCCGTCGGCGTGGACCGCCCAGCGATCGAAGGCGCGCGAGGGCGCCTCCGATCCGAGGTCGCCGACCCACTGCCCGTGGATGCGCACCAGCAGCAGGAAGGACTCCACAGGTTGCCCGGAGAGCTCGTCGCGCGCGACGAACACGACCCCGACCGGAGCCGGCCCGCGCGCGCGGAACTCGAGCCCCTCGGCCGGCGGCGAGACGCGCAGGCTCTCCGGCTCGTACTCGCGTCCGTCCAGGCCGACGACCTCGAGCTCGTACTCGCCTGGCGGGACGCCCTTGATCGCGAAGGCGGAGATGCCGTCCTTCTCGCCCGCGAAGAGCTCCCAATCGCTCGTGGCGCCCAGCTCGCGCCCGCTCGCGAGCTCGCGCAGCACCAGGAAAGCGAAGGGGTCACCCTCGTCGCTGTCGGCCACCAGCCTCCCGCGCAGGTCGCCCGCGCTCGCCGCGGCCGGCAGCAGGATCACGCCCGCATCGTTCGCGCCCTGGGCGGCCACGAGGAGCGCGGTGCTGGTCGCGAAGCGGCCCTGGACGATCAACCGATGCGCGCCCGGAACGAGCGGCAGCGTGAACTCGCCCGACGAATCGGTGTCCCCGTGCCGCACCTCGCCCGGCGCCCCGAGCGGGAACACCTTGACCACCGCGTTCGCGACCGGAAGCGCCGCGAGGTCGAGCACGCGGCCGCGCACGGTGGTCCCTTCCTCCGCTCTTTCCTTGGCTGGTTCTTCGCCGCGAGCGGGCTGGGCCGGCGCCGCCGACGGCACGGGCACGAGCCACTCGCCCGCGCGCTCGGGATCGAACTCGGCCTCGTGGCGCACGAGCAGCTCGCCGCTCGCCGGGTCCTTGATCCAGGCCCGCACGGAGCCGCGCGGAAAGTCGCGCGTGCCGGTGAAGCTCCCGTCCGCGCGCGAGCGCAGCGTCTCGGCCACGGAGTTGTCGGGCGAAGCGAGCAGCACGATGCGCTCGACGGCGAGCGCGGCGCGGCTCTCGGCCTCGACCAGGCGGCCGAAGAGGGTCCCGCGGGGCAGGGCGTCCAGCCGCGACTCGCGCCGCGCGGCGAGCAGACTGTTCCTCGGAAGCGCGAGCGGCGCGCGCGCCGGCTCACGGAGCTCGTCGGTCGGAGAGTCGGGTTCGCGCCCCGCGGCCGTGCTCGCGCCCGCCTGAGTGACCTCGCTCCCGTTGCGCTCGCGGACGAGCAGAAGCGCGGACAGCGCGAGCCCCGCGCCACACACGGCGACCAGTCCCCATCGGCTCACCCAGATCATCCTACTCGTCACGCCCGTCCGCTTGTCAGGGCGCGGCGAGTCGGGCGCGCGCGCGCTCGAACAACCGCTCCCAGTCGAAAGCTGGCCCAGGATCGCGCTTGTCGGTCTGTAGGTGATAGTGCCCGACGACGCCGTGGAACGCAGCTTCTTCCGCGTCGGAGAGCGCGTCCATGCGCACGTTGCCCTCGGCGTCGCGCGGGGCATCGAGCTCGATGCGTGGGAACACGCGCACGAGCGCCGCGGTCAGCGCGGCGAGCGACTCGTATTGCTCGGGCGTGAAATCGTGCTGCACGTAGGCCGCGCCGTGGATCGCGCCAGAGAGGAGCTCGCGACGCGCCGGCCGGCCCACGAAACCGCGCGTGCGCAGGCCGCCGCCCTCGAGTGAGCCTGGGATGGTGATGCGCGTGCCGAGCTCGCTCCACTCGTACCAGCGCGCGAGCTTGTCGCGTTCCGCGGGCGGGAAGGCGCCGACCTGCGCGATCTCGATCCCGATGGAGCGCGGGTTGGCCGCGCGCGCGTGCCAGGCCTGCTCGCGGAGGTCGAGCGTCTGGTAGATCGTCCCGTCGAGGTCGAGCAGGAAGTGCACCGAGAGCTGGCGCTCGTCCTGCAACACGCGAAAGCACTCGCGGCTGGTGCCGCAGGCGTCGTAGTGCAGCACGAAGAGGTCCACCTGCTCGGCCAGCAGCGCGCGCGTCCAGCCGTGGTAGTCGGAGAGCACGCCTAGCCGCTCGTCGGCGGCCGCGCGCCCGGGGCGGTAGCGCTTGCCGAGCTCGCCCGCGCTCGCGAAGCGCGGCCGCTCGAGGTGCGCGTCGTAGTGGGGCTCGGAGGTCCACAGGACGACCGGCGCCGCGACCGCCACGCGCTCGCCGCACACCACGATCTCGCTACCCGCCGGAAAGTGCGCGCTGCTGGTCGCGACGGGCGCGCGGCACGCGGAGCCGAGCGCGAGCGCGGTCGCGCTTGTCAGCCGCGCGCCCGTCGCGACCAGC
>JABFRZ010000451.1 GCA_013140785.1 Planctomycetota bacterium
ATCCACAACGGCGCCGACGACAACGCCAGCGGCACGGCGGTGGTGCTCGAGCTCGCGCGCTGCCTGGCGGCCAGTCCGCGGCCCGCGTGCGACGTGGTGCTGGCGCTGTGGTCCGGCGAAGAGCTCGGCCTCTTGGGCTCCGAGCACTGGGCGCGCAACCCGTCCTTCGCGCTCGACACCGTGGCCGCCAATCTGAACCTCGACATGGTCGGGCGCGGTGAAAGCGGCCAACTCGCCGTGCTCGGCGCGGGCTCGGCAGCGGAGTTCTCGACGCTCTTGGCCGCGGCCGGCGCGCGCGCGGGGCTCGCGCTCGAGATCTCGCTCTCGGGTCAGGGCGTGGGCGGCAGCGATCACCAGACCTTCCTGAAGCGTGAGATCCCCGCGCTGCACTTCTTCACCGGCCTGCACGCGGACTACCACCGGCCCTCGGATGACAGCGAGCGCTTCGAGGCCACCGGGGCCGCGCGCGTGGCCGCGCTCGTGCTCGACCTCGTGCAGGAACTCGGCGAGGACTTCGAGGCCGCGGGCGTGCTCGCCTTCGTCCCGCCCGCCAAGGACGCCCCGTCCGCGACCCCCGGCGGCTTCCGCACGCGCTTCGGCTCGATCCCCGACTACGCCTACGATGGCCCGGGCCTACGCCTCGACGGCACCTCGCCCGGCGGCCCGGCCGAAAAGGCTGGGCTCTTGCGCGGCGACGTGATCGTCGCCTTCGGCGCAATCGAGATCGGCGGCATGGGCGACTACATGTACGCGCTCAACGCGCACAAGCCCGGCGACGTGATCAACGTGCGCTTCCTGCGCGACGGGGCCGAGGAGACGGCGCAGGTGACGCTGGAGTCGAACCAGGTGGAATAGGCCTGCGATGCAGGGGCGGAGGCTCGATTGCACATTCGTCCTCGCGTCGAGCGTTCGGCGTCCCCGAGGTCGGAGATCCCACTCCATCGATGGAGAACACCTAGCCCGACCTATTCATGAGGCCTCGAGCGAAACGTCGCGAATGGCTGCAGATGCAGTGATGAGCGACCGAGAGCACCGGAGACGGCCTCTCTGCAGGCCGTCGAGGACTCGCAGGGAGCGAAGCGCTGCAGATGCAGCCAGTCGCGGCGTTGCAGCCGAGGCTGCATGAATAGGTCGGGCTAGCGCTCTCGTGAGGAAGCGGCGGGCGTTTGCGCGCGCTCGTCGTGCGGAAGTGCGCACTCAAACGAGGGACGCTCGTGCGCTGCGGCTGCAGTTGCTCGGCGGGTGACGCTGGTTCCCGCGCCCCTCGTAGCCGCTTCGATGACGGAGGGATTACGCGCGCAAGCAAGTGGCGAGAACTGGAGCACGAGGTGCCAGAGTGAGGCGAGCGCTGGAGTTCACGAGCGCTCGCAGCACTCGCCTTCCTACGCGCACTCGACGCGCACTCTGGCGGGCATCGACTCGCGAACGAGTTCGCTTTCACGCACCCCATGATCAAGCCGGGTTGGGCATTCCACAGGTGGGCCGAGATCTGCGCTGCGATGCTGCCCTTCGCGCGCCGGCACCGGGGCCGTCTCCTGCTGGGCGGGCTGATGTCGCTGGTGGTCATCGGCATCCGCCTGACGCTGCCCTGGCTCTTCATGGGCATGCTGAAGCCGCTGCTCACGGGCCGGGGCGAGCCCAGCGGCTTCGCGCGGTGGCCGAGCGCCGGCGCGTTCGGGGAGCCCCTGTTCTTCGGCGCCATCTTCCTGCTGCTGCTGGTCGCGCTCGGGTTCTCGGACTTCTCGATGCGCCTGAAGTTCGCGCAGTTCGCGATCGGAACCGTGCGCGACCTGCGCGCGCGAGCCTTCCAGTCGGCCTTGCAGCTCGACCCACGCATCTCTGCCTCGGGCCCGGGCGATCTCGTCGCGCGGCTCATCGGCGACACGGCTCGGGTCAAGGAGGGGCTGAAGGGGTTCCTGGTCCACGTCGCGACCAACGGAGCGATGCTGGCCGGGGTCAGCCTCGTCTTGCTATGGGTGGATCCGGCCCTGGGGGCGATCTTCGCGGCAGCCTTCGCCTTGATCGCGCTCGTGACGGTCTACGGCACGACCCGCGTCTACAGGCGCGCGCTGAAGTTCAGGACGCGCGAGGGCTTGCTGGCCGAGTCGATCCACCAGGCCTGGAGGACCGAGACCATCGATGCCGCCTTCGACGCGGTCAATCGATCCAGCGGCCGGCACGAGGCCACGGTCACGCGCCTGCAGGGGCGCACGACCTGGGCGGCGCACGCCATCTTCGGCGCCTCCATCCTGCTGCTCGTGTGGCTCGGCATGCGCTCGGTGTTGGCCGGGACGCTGGCGAGCGAGGACATGCTGGTGTTCATCCTGTATGCGCTGATGGCGCGAGCGCCGGTCGTGCAACTCGCCAGACAAGGGACGAGAACGGGCAAGATCCTCGCCTGCGCCGGGCGGCTCGAGCACGTCCTCGGCGCCGGCCGGGAGCAGGAGTCGAAGGCTCCGCTCCCGGCGCTGCAGCGCGAGCTCCGCATCGCCGACGCCAAGGTCTATCGCCCCGCCTCCCAGGGCGGAGGCCGCAGGCTGTTCGTCGGCCAGCTCTGCCTGCGCGCGGGCAGCCGGGTGGCCGTCGTGGGCGCGAGCGGCTCCGGCAAGTCGACGCTGCTGCAGGTGCTGTCCGGCGCTCTACCCCTCAAGCGAGGCGAAGTGTGGTGGGACGACGTAGCGCTGGTCGACGTCTCGAAGCGCCAGCGCCAGGCCCGCATCGCGCTGCTCTCTCAGGAGCCGCGCTGGATCAAGCAACCGCTGTGGCGCTTGCTCGGCCTGGCCGATGCCACCCCCGATGCCACCCTCGGCTCCGAGGTCGAGGCCGTGCTGAAATGCTGCGGTGCGCGCGCGCTGACCCGCCGCCTGGGCCAGGGACTCGAGTCCGTCGTCACTTCGGAGCGCCTGGCCGCCGGCGAGCGCCGCGCCCTGCTTCTCGCGCGCGCCATGCTGACGAGAGCAGCGCTCATCCTCCTGGACGACCCCTTCGTCGGGCTCGGCCGAAACACCGCGAAGCAACGCCTGCGCAAGTTGCTGGCTAGGCGGAAGGGGGCGACCGTGGTCGTGGCCACCGAGCGGCTGCCGTACCCCAAGCTCTTCGATCACATCATCGAGCTAGAAGAAGGGCGCATCGTCTTCGATGGAGTGCCGGCGGCCTACATCGCGCGCGGAACCGCTGGCAACGCCGTGTCGGCGGTAGTCCATGTCAACGGGGAGAACGGGAAGGTGAGCGAGCCGTGAAGCAGGCGTTGATCCTGGCAGCCGGCCGAGGCACGCGCCTCGGCGAAGGCGTCCCGAAGTGTCTGGTCAAGGTGGGCGACCGAGCGCTGATCCACCACCAGCTCGCGGCGTTGCACGGCGCCGGAATCGAGGACGTGTGCGTGGTCGTCGGCTACGGCGCCGAGCGCGTGCGCGCTGCGGTGGGTGAGCGCTGTCACTACATCGAGAACCCGCGCTTCGCCGAGACCAACAGCCTCTACTCGCTCTGGCTGGCCAGAGAATGGGTACGCGGGCCGTTCCTCCAGCTCAATTGCGACCTGATCGCTCACCCCAGGGTCTACCAGCGGCTGCTGGCCGCAGGCGGAAGTGCTCTGGCCTATGACTCGGATTCTGGCGACGGCGAAGAGCACATGAAGGTCGCCGTCCGGCGCGGGCTGCTGCAGGACATCGGCAAGCAGCTCGACCCCGCACGCTCGTGCGGCGAGAACTTGGGGCTGCTCAAGTACGACGGGGACGCGGCGCGGCTGCTCTTCGAGGAGGCCGGCGCCCTGATCGCCGCGGGCGGCGAGCAATGCTGGTCACCGGCGGCGATGGCCCGCCTGGCGCAGCGCGTGCCCGTTCATTGCATCGACATGGCCGGCCTGCCTTGGGCTGAGATCGATTTCCTCGAAGACGTCCTCTACGCCATGTGCGAGGTGCTGCCGGAGCTCGGCACCCGCGGACGCGGCGAGGAAGGCGACCGGCGTGGACTGCCCGGGCCCTGCGCGCATGTCATGCAAGTACTCAGCAGCATGGGCGGCATCTACGAGTTCCTGTGTTGACCCGCCACCCCTGAGCACCGGAGTACTGGCCCATCCACGGAGTTGTTCGCATGTCCGACCACAAGACGAGTGTCCTCTTCACCGGCTACGCCCCCGTGCACTTCGTCTGCTTCCAGCCGCTCTACGAGCGACTGGCGCGCTCAGACGATTTCGAGGTCTTCCTGTCGGGCGGATTGCGAACCGAGACGGGGGACCAGGTGCAGGGGGACCAGGTGCAGGGGAACCAGGTGCAGGGGAACCAGGTGCAGGGGAACCAGGTGCAGGGGAACCAGGTGCAGGGGAACCAAGTGCAGCACGATTCCGCGGCGCTGTACCGGCCCTTCGGCGTCCCGGCCGAGCACGTTCTCACGGTCGAGGAGATCCAGACGCGCGACTTCGACGTGCTCTTCGGCGCCAACACCAAGCTGATCAGCCCGCGCAACGCCGGCACGCGCGTGCAGATCTTCCACGGCATCTCTTTCCGCAACAAGTCGGTCCGGGACGAGAACATGGGCTGCGATCACTACTTTCTCATTGGGCCCTACATGCGCCGCAAGTTCGTCGCGGGCGGGCTCCTCGGCGAGGACGACCCTCGTGCGCTGAGCATCGGGTTCATGAAGACCGACCCGCTACGCGACCCGCGCCTCGAGCGCCTGGAACTCGCGCGGCGCAGCGAACTGGACGGCACGCGCCCGGTCCTGCTCTACGCTCCCACGGGCCAGAGGCACAACTCGCTGGAGACGATGGGCGAGGAGGTCTTGCGGCGCCTGGCCGCGACCGGGCGCTACGACATCCTGGTCAAGCTGCACGATCACCCCAAGGACAAGTCCATCGACTGGGCCGCGCGGCTCAGGCCGCTCGAGGACGAGCACCTGCGCGTGGCGCGGAACCCGGATGTCGTCCCGCTCCTGTGCCTGGCCGATCTCTTGATCTCCGACGCTTCCTCGGTCACCAGCGAGTACGCCCTCGTGGATCGGCCGATGGTGTTCCTCGACGTCCCGCAGCTCTTGAAGAAGGCCACCAAGTCGGGCGCGCTCGACACCGAGACCTGGGGCCGGCGCGCGGGTGTGATCGTGGAGAACCCCGCGGAGATCGTGGCGGTCGTGGATGGAGCGCTGGCCGATCCGGCACGGTTGTCCCCGGTGCGCCAGGCCATGGCAGCCGACCTCTTCTACAACCCAGGCCGCGCGACGGACACCGCCATGGACTGGCTGCTGCGCCGCTTCCGGCTGTGAAGGAGCGTGTCTCCCCGAACTCGCGCACACGCCGTCACTCCACCCTCGATCCCCTCCATGAACGCCACGTCCGTGAGGCCAGTCGCCTTGGTTCTTTCGATCGCCGGCGTGGCCCTGGCCGCGCTCGCGCTGCCGCTGGCTCTCGAGCGCTGGCGCGGGACGACGCGCTCGGCAGAGCCCGCTGCGCGTGCCCTGGTCGCAGAGCTCTCGCGCCGGACCGACAAGCTGGACGAGGAGCTCGCTTCCCTGCGCGGCGAGCTCGCGGCGCTGCGCGCAGTCCACGAGCGGGGGTTCGCTGCGCAGTCCTCAGTTCAGGGCGCGCTCGCGCCAGGCGCGAGTGCGCGCGAACCCAGCCAGGCGCTCACGCCCGTGGTCCGAGCCGCCGACTTCCCGCACGAGTTCGAGCTGCGCCGCGAGCTGATCCGTGGGTTTCGCGCCATGAATGTGGAGGATCGCGAGGATGCGCTCGAGCAGCTGGCGGAGCTCGCGCGCTGGGGCGATGAAGAAGCCCGTGTGCTCCTCGCCGAGAGCCTGGGCGACGAATCGGCGGCGGTGCGGGCGCGCGCGCTGAAGGAACTCGCCGGGCTGGACGAGGCCAATCTGGGCGAGCACCTGCGCGCGACGATCTCCGACCCATCGGCCAAGGTGCGCGCGGTCGTGGCCAGCCGCCTGGACGACCTACCGGCCGAAGACGCGGGACCGATGCTGGTCGGCCTGCTGCGCGACCCGAGCTCGAAGGTGGTGCTCGAGGCGATCCAGTCGATCGACGCGCTCGCGTACGAGGCCGCCCGCCCGTTCCTGGCCCAACAGCTCCAGGCCGAGAGCCTCGAGGTCGCAACGCGCGCCGCGCAGGCGCTGCGGAAGCTGGGAGACGCCGGAGCTGCGCTCCCGACGATCCAGAGGATCCTGGAGAACTTCGCGAGCGACGACGTCGCGGGGCGTGTCCAGAACGTGAAACGGCTGCGCCGGTTGCGGGCGTTCAGCCAGCTCGAGAGCATCCTGGCCGCGGACGCGAGCCTGGCCGTGCGTGAAGAGGCGCGGGACGCTCTGGCCCGGATCGAGGACTGACCCACTGGAGAAGACGACGTTCGCCACGTCGTGAGCGGGGGTCGTAGGGATTCACGGCTAAGCCTACAGTAAGCCGTGCTCGTGACGACGCGCCACCGATGGGCGCGAAGTTGTGTGGGGAACTCTTCAGCGGACCAGGCTGATTACCAAGTGATTATTCGGGAGGAGCGTGAGCAGCAATTCATCGGCGAAGGCGCATCGCACGGTTCGCTCGTGCGACGCCGACGCGTGAGCTGGATCAATGCGCGCGTAATACCCGTCCCCGCGAGGTTGTCTAGAAGAAGACGTGTTCGTGTTTTCGACAACCCTTCATTCCCAAAGACCCATCCCATGCAGACACATAGAAACGTTCTCGTGTTCGCGGCCAGCGCGCTTTGTCTCGGCACGACGATCCTCCTGACGGGGGCCGCCCATCCGGCACGCGCGTCGACTCCCGAGCAAGAGGTCCAGCTGTCGTTCTCGCGGATCTACTGGGAGTACAACTCCTCGGCCAACGACCTGGGCGTGCACGTCACGCTCGACGGTGAGGACTGGACCCAGCTCGAGATCGAGAACCCCGACGAGCGCATCCTCTTCAAGGTCAGTGGCCGTGGGCCCTACAGGGACCTAGGCATGACCGAGCTCTTCTTCGAAGGGGCAGAGCCGTCGCTGGACGAGTTCCCGCTCCAGGACCTGCTCGACCTCTTCCCCGAGGGCGAGTACGAGTTCTCCGGGCTGACAGCAGGCGGGGAAGAGATCGAGGGCGAGTGGATGTTCACCCACGCCATCCCGGACGGTCCCGACGTGTTCGCGGACGTGGGTCCGAAGAACCGCCTGCGCATCCGCTGGAACGAAGTGACCGCGCCGCCGCCGGGTTTCCCGAACGAGCCGATCCACATCGTCGGGTACCAGGTCATCGTCGGGACCTTCCAGGTCACCCTGCCGGCCACGGCCCGCAGCGTCACCGTCCCGCCTGAGTACGTGCAGGCACTGGGCCACGGCGTGCACCCCTTCGAGGTCCTGGCGATCGAAGCCAGCGCCAACCAGACGCTCACCGAGGGGACCTTCACGCTGTAGTCGTGTGCTTCGGGCCCGAAAGGCAAGGAGCCTGCTCCTACCCTCGAGGTGGGAGCAGGCTCCCGCCTCCGTCATGTCGAGCGGGAACGGGATCCTGCGGTCAGCGCTCCTCACGGCGGCAGCTCGGAGCTCATGTCGCCGTAATCCGCTGCTCCCCCGGCGCCGGGAACAGGGACTACACTTGAGCGCGGCGTCATCCCCATGCGAATCCTGCTCATCGAGGACTCCAAGAAGCTCGTGGACTCCCTGCGCCAAGAGCTCACGAGATCGGGTTTCGAGGTCGGCTCGGCCGCCAACGGCGAGCTGGGGCTGCGCCTCGCTCTGGGTGGAACGTGGGACCTCGTGGTCCTCGACCTGATGCTGCCGGACCTCTCGGGTCACGAGGTCCTGCGCCAGATGCGCGCGCAGGGCTGCCAGGCCTACGTCCTCATCTTGACCGCGCTCGGCGCGGTCGAGGAGCGCGTGCGGGGCCTGCAGGCCGGAGCGGACGACTACCTCGGGAAGCCCTTCTCGTTCGACGAGCTCCTGGCACGCGTGCAGGCCTTGACACGCCGCAAGCACGGCCAGAGGTCGCCCGTCATCCGCATCGCCGACCTCGAGATCGATACGGCGGGACGCATCGTGCGCAGGAACGGGGCGGTGGTCTCGTTGACCAACCGGGAGTACCGCTTGCTCGAGCTCCTCGCCCTGCGGAACGGGGACACGGTCTCGCGCATGGAGATCGAGGAGCACCTGCACGGCTCGCGCAGCCTGCCGCTCAGCAACGTCGTGGACTCCGCGGTTTGCAACATACGCGCGAAGCTCAAGGAGCACGGCGCGGCGGCGCTGATCCATACCCGGCCCCGCCTCGGCTATGTGCTGAGCGCCGAGGCACCGTGAGGTCCATCCGGCGCGCGCTGCGCTTGCGCCTCTCCGGAGCCGCGCTCGTCCTCTTGGTCGCGGCGGCGGGGCTGCTCTATTCGGGTGTGCGCTGGCTGCTCACGGACCAGTTCGACGCGGCGCTGCACACCAAGCTCTTGACCTTCACCACCCTGATCGAGCAGGAGGGTGAGGGCGTCGAGCTCGGGTTCATCGCGCAGGCCATGCCCGAGTTCAGCGCGCCGTCCGAGCCGGAGTACGTGCAGATGTGGCTCACCAGTCGCGTGGAAGGCTGGGTGTTGTACCGCTCGCCCTCGCTGGAGGGCGGCGATCTGCCCAAGTTCGCCGGAACGGAGGAGCGCCCCGTGATCCGAAGCCTGGCCCTCCCGGATGGACGCGCGGGCAGAGCCATCGGTGCGGAGTTCGTGATCCACCACTACGACCCGGGCTCGAGTGGGACGGGTGCCGCCCACGTGCTCCTCGTGCTGGCCAGGGGAACGGCCGCGCTCGAGCGAGCGCTGCGGTTGCTCCTGGTGGGGACCAGCGCAGTCATCCTGCTCCTGCTGGGAGCCGGGCTCCTGCTCGGCGGCCAGGCCCTCACGCGTGGCTTGCGGCCGCTCGACGAGTTGGCGCGGCACGTCGGTGCCATCGAGGATCCCCTGCGCGCGCCGCGCTTCGATCCCGCCGGAGTTCCCGCCGAGCTCGCGCCCCTGGTCGAGAGCCACAACCAGATGCTGGGGCGCGTCTGCAAGGCCTTCGAGCGCGAGCGGCGTACCTCGGCCAACATCGCGCACGAGCTGCGCACCCCGCTCGCCGAGCTCTTGGTGCTGGCCGAGACGGCTCAGCGCTACCCCGCCGACCCGCTCGAGAACACACGCCGCCTGGAAGAGCTGCGCGAGATCGCCGAGCAGATGTCGACCCTGATCGCGACCCTGCTGGAACTCGCGCGCATGGAATCCGGCCACGTTCCGCTCGAGATCGAGTCCATCGATCTGGCGGAGATGGTGCGCGACTGCTGGAGCCCGCTCGCAAGCGTCGCCGACGCGAAGCGGCAGACGTTCCGGCAACTAGCAGGTCGCGGCCCGCTCGTACGCGCCGACCGCGTCGCGCTCAGCATCCTGCTCGCGAACCTGTTGCGCAACGCCGTGGATCACGCCCCTGTGGGGGACCAGATCGGGTGCGAGGTCGCGAATACGGGCGCGCGTTGCGAGCTCGTCCTCTCGAACGCTGCCAACGACCTCACGCCCGCAGACCTCGACAAGCTCACGGAACCATTCTGGCGCGCCAGCAAGTCGCGCGAGGACCGCTCTCACATCGGCATCGGACTCTCGCTGGTGCGCCGCTTGGCGGAGCTGCTCGAGGTCGAGCTCTCCTTCCAGCTGGAGGAACGTGTCTTCCGGGCGCGGCTCTCCTTCGAGGTCTGCTGATCGGGCTCGGTTTTCGAGCCTGCCAGGCGCATGCTGAAGCGGCGCCCCGACGCGACGACTCTCGGCGATGGAGGCTCAGGGCCCGAACTCGGCCGAGGCTGAGATGCGGCCCGTGCCTGCGGGCGTCTCCGGCGACGGCTTGAGCTTCAGCTCACGGATCCCGAGCGCCTCGCGCAGGACCTGGTCGATGTCGCTCATCCACAGGAAGCGCATGGCCTTCTGCGTGTCCTCGGGGACGTCCTCGAAGTCCTTCTCGTTGCGCGCGGGCAGGCACACGGTCTTGATGCCGGCGCGGCGCGCAGCGAGGACCTTCTCCTTGATGCCGCCGACCGGCAGCACCAGGCCGCGCAGGCTGATCTCGCCGGTCATGGCGAGGTCGCTCTTGATGGTCTTGCCGGTCAGGAGCGAGACCAGCGCGGTGGTCAGGGCCACGCCCGCGCTCGGGCCGTCTTTGGGGATCGCGCCGGCCGGCCTCCTGCGCGGCGACGTGATCGTCGCCTTCGGCGCAATCGAGATCGGCGGCAAGGGCGACTTCATGTACGCGCTCAACGCGCACAAGCCCGGCGACGTGATCACCGTGCGCTTCCTGCGCGACGGCACCGAGGAGACGGCGCAGGTGACGCTGGAGTCGAACCAAGTCGAGTGAGACGGTCCCGGACCGTCGCGTTGGAGGAGGGTGCCGCCGGCGAGTCTGGCGGCCGATTCCTGTTGATTACCGCAACTGCGGGAACAACAAGAGCGCGAGCATCAAGACGGCGTTGTGCATGGCGTGGGCGGTCGCCGCCGTGACGTAGCTGGCCCGGAAGCCGACGTGCCGGACGAGCACGTAACCGAACGCGAAGACCGATCCGGCAAAGGACGTCGTGACTCCGTGCGCGCCGCCGCCGTTCAGGAAGTGACCGACGCCGAACACGCCGCCGCTGATCAGCGCGCATCCTACCGAGCCCACGCCCAGGCGGCGCGCGATCTCGATCGGCAGGACCTGACCCACGAACGTCTCGTAGAGCGGGAACAACAGGACGGCCAGGAAGAACAGCATGCCGCTCGACATGCCGGCCAGCCCCGCAGCCGCGGACGGGCCCCAGTGAGAGGAATCGAGGAACAGGCTGAGGCCACCGAGAGCGAGGCAGGATAGTGCGACGCTGAAGCCGGACAGGACGATGCCCGTCACGATCGAGCCCCGCAGTGGCTCCCTGGCGACTCGTTCACGAACTCTCGCGAGGGAGGTCACCGGCCCGCGCTGGGCGGCCTACTGCCTTGCCCGGCCTCGGCCGAGGCGGAAATGCGCCCCGTGCTGGCGGGCGTCTCCGGCGACGGCTTGAGCTTCAGCTCACGGATCCCGAGCGCCTCGCGCAGGACCTGGTCGATGTCGCTCAGCCACAGGAAGCGCATGGCCTTCTGCGTGTCCTCGGGGACGTCCTCGAAGTCCTTCTCGTTGCGCGCGGGCAGGCACACGGTCTTGATGCCGGCGCGGCGCGCGGCGAGGACCTTCTCCTTGATGCCGCCGACCGGCAGCACCAGGCCGCGCAGGCTGATCTCGCCGGTCATGGCGAGGTCGCTCTTGATGGTCTTGCCGGTCAGGAGCGAGACCAGTGCGGTGGTCAGGGCCACGCCCGCGCTCGGGCCGTCCTTGGGGATTGCGCCGGCCGGCACGTGGATGTGAATGTCGGACTTCTCGAACACGGCGGGGTCGATGCCGAGCGCCACGGCGTTGGTCTTGACCAGAGAGATCGCGGCGCGCGCGCTCTCCTTCATCACGTCGCCGAGCTGGCCAGTCAGGATCAGCTCGCCCTTCCCCGGCATCTTGGTGGCTTCGATGAAGAGGATCTCGCCGCCCGTGGGGGTCCAGGCGAGCCCGGTCGCGACGCCGGGCTGCGAAGTGCGCAGCGCGAGCTCGTTCTCGAAGCGCACCGGCCCGAGGATCGCGCGCAGATCGGGCGCGTCGATGCTCACGCTGGCGGCCTCGTCGCTGGCGATGCGCGTGGCGGCGTGACGCCCGACCGTGCCGAGCTCGCGCTCGAGGCTGCGGCAGCCGGCCTCGCGCGTGTAGGAGCGGATGATCTCGACGATGGCCGCGTCGCTGATCGCGAACTGCTCGGCGGCGAGGCCGTTGGCCTCGCGCTGGCGCGCCACGAGGTAACGCTTGGCGATCTGGAGCTTCTCCTCCTGCGTGTAGCCGGCCAGCTCGATCACCTCGCAGCGGTCGCGCAGCGGGCCCGGGATCGAGTCGAGCACGTTGGCGGTGGCGATGAACAGCGCCTTCGAGAGGTCGAAGGGCACGTTCAGGTAATGATCCACGAAGGCCTTGTTCTGCTCGGGGTCGAGCACCTCGAGCAGGGCCGAGGACGGGTCGCCGTGCATGGAGCGTCCGAGCTTGTCCATCTCGTCCAGCATGAACACCGGGTTGGCGACGCCGCATTTCCGCAGGTGCTGCATCACACTGCCCGGCATCGCGCCCACGTAGGTGCGGCGGTGCCCGCGGATCTCGGACTCGTCGTGCACGCCGCCCAGCGACATGCGCACGAACTTGCGGCCCATCGCGCGCGCGATCGAGCGCCCGAGCGAGGTCTTGCCCACACCCGGCGGGCCTACGAAGCACAGGATGGGCGACTTGCCCTCGGGCGCAAGCTTCTTGACCGCCAGGAACTCGACGATGCGCCTCTTGATCTTCTCCAGGCCGAAGTGATCCTCGTCCAGGATCGCGCGCGCCTGCTTGATGTCGATCTTGTCCTTGGTGGTCTTGCCCCAGGGCAGCTCGACCAGGGCCTCGAGGTAGCCGCGCAGCATGCCGTACTCGGCCGCGCCTTCGGGCATGCGCTGCAGACGCGCGAGCTCGCGGCGCGCTTCCTTCTTGACCTCGGAGGTCATCTTGGACTTGTCGATCGCCACGGCCAGGTCGGCCAGCTCGACCGAGGCGCCCTCGCCCAGCTCCTTCTCGATCTGGCGCAGCTGCTCGCGCAGGTAGTACTCGCGCTGCGCCTTCTCCATCTTGCCCTGGGTCTTCTGGCGGATCTCCTGGCTGAGCGTCAGGACCTCGACCAGGTGCGCCAGCTTTTCCAGGACCATGTCCATGCGCGGGACGAGCGCGACAGTCTCGAGGATCTCCTGCTTCTCCTTCACGGGGATGTCCATGAAGGTCGCGACCAGGTCGGTGAGCCCCGAGGGCGAGCCCGCGTTCTCGATCGCCTGGTCGAGGTCCTCGGGCTTCTGCGGCAGGAGCGCCAGCGCCTCGTGCGCGCGCGCCTTCAGGCTCAGGAAGCGCGCCTCGATCTCGGGGCCCTGTTGCTCGACCTCCTCGATGCGCTCGACGCGCGCCACCAGGTAGGGCTCGACCTGCACGTAGGACAGGATCCGGAAGCGCGCCTCGCCCTGCGCGATCACGTGGTGCGAGCCGTCGGGCGCGGTGATGTAGCGCACGATGTTGGCGATCGTGCCGATCGAGTGGAGCCCGTCGGGGCCGGGCGCGAGCTCGTCCTCGTCCTTCTGCAGCAGGATCCCGATCGGACGCTCGGCCTGGACCGCGGCCTGGACCGCGCGCACCGAGCGGTCGCGGCCCACCACGATCGGCAGCACCACGCGCGGGAAGAGCAGCATGCCGCCCGCGGACGACACGCTGATCC
>JABFRZ010000573.1 GCA_013140785.1 Planctomycetota bacterium
GCGCACGCCAGTGCGAGTGCGGGCCCGCGCGACACGGAGCCCGAGGAACCGGAGCCCGCTGCGATGATGGCGGCGGGCACCCAGACGGGCAGCGCTCTGGCGCCACTCTTGGAAGGGGTCGATCCCTACCGCCACGACCGGGACAAGACGAAGAGCCTCTCGCGCACCGAGGCCGAGCACGCCTTCTTCGAGGCCCTGGATCTCGACCGGAACGAGAAACTCACGCGCGCCGAGCTGTCGCGCTATCCGGGTGAGCTGCGCGAGCTGCGCTACGCCGACGGAGGCGCGGCCAGGCTGTTCGCGCGTATCGACCGCAACGGCGACGGTCATGTGGCGGCGCGCGAGTTCCGCCTCGAGGACGCCGAATGGCGCGCGCTCGACAAGGATGCGGACGGCGCGTTGCTCCTGGTCGAGCCGCCGCACGCGTTCCAACGCGAACGCGGCCTGGTGCTGCCCGGCTCGGAATGGCCCGCGCGGCGCGAGGAACTGGTGCTTCTGCCGCCCGGGATCTCCCGCGAGGATTTGATGAAGGAGTTCGACCGCGACGGGGACGAGACTCTCGACCAACGCGAGCTCAAGGCACGCCCCGACCTGCTGCGCGTCTTGGATGCGAACGGCGATCAGCGCGTGGACCAGAACGAGATCGCCAACCGCTTGGCCCGGCTCGAGGACGAGGGCGTGCGCTCGTTGCCGGACGATTTCCTCGGCCGCTGGGATTTGGACGGGAGCGGGGTGGTGGAGCCCGACGAGCTGCCGGAAGCCGCGCGCGCGCGCCTCGCTGCGGACTGAGTCGAGTCGCACTGAATCGAGTCGCGGCGACGAGCTCAACGACGAGCTCTGGGTCATTAGATAGGTCCGCGGCCGAGGCACGAGGGCCGCGAGCTTGGCGATGATGTCGAGTGGGTCGAAGGCGAAGGCTCTCGTGCATTCCTTCCAGTGCCGGCGCAGGGCGTAGACCACGCGGCCGTTCTCGGCTAGCGAGAGGCGCTCGGTCGCGATGGGACGACGAGCGAGGTAGCGGCACGGGCGGCGAGCGCGGAGCGCATCCTGCGCGAGCGCCTGACGCAGGTCCCGAGCCTGGCCGAGTTCGCCCAGGAGGTGGGCGTCGAGCGCACGCACCTGGCGCGCTCGTTCCGCGCATCTCGGGCGCAGCCCGAGGCGCGCCTGCACCTCGGGCCCTTGATGCTCGTGCTCGACGATGCCAGCTTTCCGGGCGAAAGGCGGCGCTTGCTCCCGAATGAACGGTCGGGAGAGGTACGCTCTCGAGCGGCCTTGCCGGATGGGCGGCGTGTTCCTTGCCGAGCGGCGCGGGCTTTCGCCGCGCTCGCCACCCGAGCATCGCCCTCCGACTCCGGCGCCCCAATGCGGCTCGACATGCAGAGCTCCCTCGTCCCTCTCGTGCTCGTCTCGCTCGCCCTGCTCCGCGCCCCGCACCTCGCCGGCGCCCAGAAGGAGAAGCGACCGGCGGACTTGCTGGCCCCGATAACGGCCGGACTGGGCACCTACCTGGAGGCACGCTCGTCCGGGGAGGCGCTGGAGGGCCCGAGGTCCGCGCTCGCGCTGAGCATGGCGGAGCTCTCCAAGGCGCGCGGCGGAGAACCATTGCAGTACGCCGCCGACCTGGGGCGCGCGCTGTGGTCGACTCGCGCCTATCGCGGCGAGCGCGGCGGCACGGTCCAGACCGAAGTGTTCGCCCAGGGCAGCTTCTCGGGCGCCGGCCTGAGCTACGCCTACCGGCTGCCGCGCGACTACGACCCGAGCTCGTCCTACCCCCTGATCCTCTCGGTCCCGGCCGAGGACGAGCAGCCGGCCGACCACATCCGCGCCAACTGGATCGACAAGGACGTCCAGGACCAGGTCATCCTGCTGTGCCCGGCCATGCCGGCCCAGCGCGAGACCTGGGAGCACGTCAGCGTGAACGGCCGGCCGGGCGGGCTCTGCCACGTGCTCACGGGGCTACGCATCGCCGTCGAGCGCTTCGCCGTCGACTTCGACCGCGTGTACGTGGCAGGGCAGGCAAAGGGCGTCCCGGCCGCCATCGCCGCCGGGAACTACAGCCCGCATCGTTTCGCGGGCATCATCGCTCGGGCGGGCGACCCGGGCACTGTGAAGCCGGACAACTTCAGCAACCTGCCGCTCTTCTTCACGGGCGGCAGCCAAAAGGCACGAGCCTTCGCCGAGGCCTGTCACGCGAACAGCCAGTTCCGCCATGACGGGAACGAGCACGAGATCTTGAAGTGGATGCGGGAGAACCCGCGCCGCACCTACCCCGAGCGCGTCGTGGTGGTCCCTGGCGATCCCGAGCCCTACCCGACACGTGCCTATTGGCTGCAGGTCAAGCCC
The DNA here is from genome assembly GCA_013140785.1 of Planctomycetota bacterium. Lineage (GTDB taxonomy): Bacteria > Planctomycetota > UBA1135 > UBA1135 > JABFRZ01. The sequence continues at coordinate 2,344 of JABFRZ010000573.1, forward strand.
GGGGCGGCGGCGCCACGGTGGCACCCTGAGGCGCAGGGGACGCGCGCGTCCGCCGCGCTCGACCGCGCCACGAACACGGTCGTGATCGAAGCCAAGAACATCGCACAGGTGACGTTGCTGCTGAACGACCTGCTGATCGACCTCTCCAAGCCGGTCAAGGTGGTCGCCAACGGCGCCGAGCACAGCGCCATCGTCCCGCGGCAGTTCTCGAGCTTCGTGGACATGATCTACGACGGGGTCAGCGACCCCGGAGCCGTGTACGTGGCGCGCATGGAGCTCGACCTGACGGGTGATGCGCCGCCGGCCAGCGACGTGAAGCCGGAGGTGGAGGCCGAATTCGCGCGCTTCCTGGCGGCCGCCGGCAACGTGGTCGGGAAGCTATGGGAGCTGCACCTGTGGTGCGTGAGCTCACAGCTCGACCGGCACGACGTGCGCGTGCTGCGCACGATCCTGAGGCTCGATCCCGGGCACGCGTTGGCCCACCAGGCCCTCGGGCACGTGTTCGCCGCCGGCCAGTGGTTCACCTCGAGCGGCTCGCTCGAGCGCTTCCTGCAGAGCCAGAATCCCGCGGTCGCGGCCGCCAGAGGTCTGGTCGAGTACCGCTCGCTGTGGATGCATCCCGACGAGAGGGCGCTCGCCGTCAAGGGCTGGACGAAGGACCAGGAGACGGGCCTGTGGCTCACGCCGGGCGACAAGAAGCAGCTCGCCGAGGGCTGGGTGCGCCAGGACCTGGAGTGGATCCGCCCGCAGCACGGGGCGCGCGTAGACGAGGGCATGTGGTGGGTCGATGGGGAGTGGCTCGACCTCGCGCGCGCCAATCGGCGGCACGCGTCGGTCGATGCCATGTGGCGCATCCCGAGCGCCGAGGTGTTGCTCCACTCGACCGCCGACCGCGAGGTCTCCCTGCGAGCGATGCGCGAGATGGCGCGCGCGCTCGTCGACCTGCGCAAGGTGTTCGGCGTCGAGCCCGCGCTGCCGCTGCGCGTGGGCCTTCTGCGCGACGAGGAGCAGTACGATCGCTTCGCCTTCGGCGATCCCGACGGGCGGCGCCCGGCGAACCACTCCGGCCGGCTGCAGGTCGTGCACAGCGCCTACTTCGCGGAGAGCTGGTTCCGGCGCGTCGCGAGGAAATGGGAGTACATGGGCATGGGCGTCTGCTACTGGGACACCCGGATCCCGAACGGCGACGCCTACGGCATCCATGCGGCGCGCCTCGCCGCCGGGCTCTCCTACGTCGATGCCCTCGACCCGAGCCCGGACGCAGTGAAGAAGGCGCTCGTCGCCGGCCCCGGCCCCGATCGCTACGCCGCCTACGAGGCCGAGAAGAAGCTGCCGGCCTGGATGCGGTGGGGAGGCGCGGTCTACGCCGAACGCTACTTCCGCGACACGACCGTCGGGCCCGACGGCGACCCCTGGTGGGCGCGCAAGTGGTCGCTCGACAACCTGCGAGAGCGCGGCGGGCTGCGCTCCCTCGACCAAATCATCGCCTTCCAGCTCCAGCCGGACGATCGCGAGGATGCCTTGAAGATGCTCATCGAAGCCGGGCTCCTGGTCGCCTTCCTCGTGGACGGGGACTGCGCGCCGGTGAGCGCGGAGCACGCCGCCATCAAGAAGGCGCTCGCCGCCGGGCGCGTCGATGCACAGCGCGTGACCGCCCTGACCGAGGTGCTGCGCGCGCACTGGAAGGAGCTACGCGCCTTCGCCGGCCCCGGCTTCTGAGCCCACTGCTTCGCCGTTGCTTCGCCGTCTTCTTGGCGTGCCGGCGCGCTCCGGTCAGTCCGCAGCCGCATCCCGGCCGCGCGCGCGAAGCGCGGTGATCAGGACTGCCGCGAGCGGCGCCAGCGCCCCCACGGGGGCGAGCAGCACGCCGATCCCGCCGCCCGTTCACGACCGTTCCGCCTAGCAGGAGGATGGTCGGCCGCGCCGCCGGGCACGATCCAGTCGCGCCATTCGGCGGCTGGTGCCAGGACGCCGTGACATGTCCAGAGATGGGTCCGCGGCCGAGGCACGAGGGCCGCGAGCTTGGCGATGAAGTCGAGTGGGTCGAAGGCGAAGGCTCTCGTGCCGTCCTTCCAGTGCCGGCGCAGGGCGTAGACCACGCGGCCGTTCTCGGCCAGCGAGAGGCGCTCGGTCGCGATGGGGGGACGAGTGAGAAGTACATCTGCTCACGGAGGGACTGCGACGCGTGTCCGCTCCGCGAGAACTGCACGACAAGCTCTGTGTCCGGCGCCTGGCCCGGCTCGAGGACGAGGGCTTGCGTTCGTTGCCGGACGATTTCCTCGGCCGCTGGGACCTGGACGGGAGCGGGGCGGTGGAGCCCGACGAGCTGCCGCAGGCCGCGCGCGCGCGCCTCGCCACGGATTGAGCTGACGCACCTGCCGGGAGCGCTGCGGCGCAGCGAGCCGGAGCGGGGAGTGCTCCACCAGGTGCTCCTCCGCCTCTCCAGACCTTCCTCGCGCGCGTGGACGAGCGAGCTGGGCCGGCGCAGCTCAGCGCCACGCACCCGAGAGCACGAAGGCGCCCCACGTCGAGGGCAGGGCTTCGGCGTAGCGCGCTCGATTCGACGCCAGCAGCTCGAGCTGCGCGTTGCGCAGCGCCGCCGCGCGCCCCTGCCCCTTCTGCCAGAGGTTCTCGTAGAAGCCCTGCATCAACTCCGAGGTCGAGCTGTCCCTCACGGACCACAGCGAGCTGATCACGGCTTCAGCCCCCGCGAGCCCGAAGGCCCGGCGCAGTCCGATCATTCCCTCGCCCGAGCGACGCTCTCCCAGCGCCGTCTCGCAAGCCGAGAGCACGACGAGACGAGCGCCCGTAACGTCGAGCCAGAGCACCTCCTCGGCCGTCAGCAACCCGTCGTCGCGGCCCGGGGCCCCGGCGTCGTTCGCGCCGGCGCATACGATGCCGCACAGGAGCCCCGGCAGTCGGCCGACCAGGGCCTGGCGCTCGTCATCGATCCCGACGCCGGGGAGATCCAAGGCCTGCCCGGGCGCACTGTTCCGCAGCGAGAGACCGTCTCCCCGGTCGAAGAAGCCGTGCGTGGCGAGGTGGATGAAGGCGAACCTGGGCAGCTCTTGCTTGAGGCGCTCCTCGCTCGCGTCAGAGCCGGTGAGGAGGAGTTCCTCGCCGTCCGCGACGGCGGTCTCAAAGAGACGACCCAAGGTCCGTGCCTCGCTGATGGTGAAGGGCAAGGCACTCCAGGGATGCTCGCGTTCGAGGACGCCGTCCGCATGCGGCTCGGCCACCGCATCCTCGGGCCCGGGGCGCCTCTCGAAGTCCACGCCGCCCACTACGAACAAGCTGGGCTGGCCGCTCGCAGGCTCGGCCCGCGCGACCAGGTCGAGCGGCGTCGCCACGTAGACGAAGCTCTTGTCCTCGACAAGGAACCTGTCGCCCGGAAGTGGGATCACCTCGAAAGGCAGCGTGCCCAGGAACGAATCGGGCCTGACGAAGACGCGCTCGACTCCCTGCAGCGCAGCCTCGATGGGCAGCCACAGGAGCTCGCGCAGCCTCGCGCCGCTCGCGTCGCTGCTTTCCGGCAGGCCTTGCGCTACGCCTCGATTCGCCACGGAGACGTGCTCGGTCACGACGCGCTGCAGCCAGGCCTTGACGGCGCTCTCGATCTCGGCCGCAAGGCCGAGATCGAGTTCGAGCAGCTCGCGATCCGGTCGCACGATCCAGGCCGTCAGGTGATCCTCGCTCCACCGGCCGGCGCGCACCGTTCCGTCAGCGCCGCGCTCGGCGGGGTCGTACGAGGGATGCACGAGGAAGTCGAGGAAGGCCGTGCCGGGTTCCAGGCTGGCGCGCAGATCCGCGACCGACGGTGCCTCCATCCCGCTCTGGCCGGCGATCCGCGCCAACTCCACCTTCAGCCCGTTCCTCCGTTCGCACAGGCCGCGGATGCTCTCCTCGGTCGCTTCGGGGTCCGCAGTCGCGTAGACCTCCCGCGAGAGCTGGACCTGCACGTCCTGGAGTTCGGCCAGGACACTGGCGGCGTGTGCGGGCATGACCGCTCGGAGGCGTTCGCGGCTCTCGAGCATCGATCGCGACGCCAGGCCCCTCCACGCGAGCGAGAGCTCGTAGGTCTCCACGTCGGTCCCAGGTGACTCATCGTGTTCAGCGCACGAGACGAGGGACTCCAACCGCCCGCTGCCCTCCTCGAGGAACAGCAGTCGCTCCTGCTCGGAGAGGGACCACAGGACCCAGCTCGCCCGAGCGAGATCCGAACGAGTGGCCGATCGTGCGACTTCCCAGGCCAGGTGCCCGAGCCCGGAATCCGCGAGCACCTGGGCCAGGAGGTGCTTGAACCTGGCCACGTCCTGGTGCCCGGGCCCCACGACGGCTTCCACGATGGAGAGGGCACGCTCGACGAGGACTCGCGCTCCCTCGTAGTCCCCCTGGTCCCTGTGCACGGCGGCCAGCTGGTAGAGGATGATCGAGGTCTGGTGCGTTGCCGCGCGCGTCTTCTCCGAGATCGCCAGCGAACGCTCGAATTGCCGACGGGCCGCATCCGTGTCGCCGAGGTGCCAGAGCGTGGTCGCCAATCCGTAGAGCAGCACTCCCGTATCGGGATGCTCCGGCCCGAGGGTCCGTTCCTTGGTAGCCAGGGCCTGCTCGAAGAGCGTCTTCGCCCCCGCGTGATCGCCCAGGTCGCTCAGGACACTGGCGAGACTGTCCTGGAAGGTGGCGCACTCGGGATGTCCAGGGCCGTAGGTCCGCACCTGGATCGCGAGCGCGCGCTCCAGCAGTCGCCGTGCGGCGTCGCAGTCGCCCTGCCCCTTGAACAGCTTGGCCAGGTAGAAGAGGCTTTCGGCCGTCTTGTCATGCTCGCGCCCCAGCACGCTCTCGTGGACCGCGAGCGCGCTCTCGAGGAGGGGCCGCGCCGCCGCGTAATCGCCCTGGTCGCGGAGCAGGTTGCCGAGGTTCATGGAGCAGCTCGCCGTCCGCAGGTCTCCCGATCCCAGGAGCTTCGCGTCGATCGCGAGCGCGCGCTCTAGGAGCGGCCGCGCCGCCGCGGGATCACCACCCCCGGCATGGTGCAGGTGTCCCAGCGCCTCCAGGCTCTCCGCAGTGAGGAGGTGTTCGGGCCCCTGCGTCCGCTCACGGATGGCCAGGGCACGCTCGAGCAAGGGTCGAGCAGCCGAGTAGTCACCCAGCGCGCCCAGGAGCTTCCCGAGATTCGCGAGGATTACGACGGTCTCGGGGTGATCCGGTCCGAGCCTCCTCTCGAGAATGGAGAGGGCGAGTTCGTACAGGGGCCGCGCGGCCGCATAGTCCCCCAGGCGATGCAGGGTGAGGGCGAACTCGTGCTGGGTGCGGGCGACATCGGAATGATCGGGGCCGAGGAGCTCCGCGCGCAGTGCCAGCAGGCGCTCGAAAACGAGGCGCGCTTCCTCTGGGGAGCCAACCTCCTTCCTCGACAGCAGTCGCGCCAGCGGCTCCAGGGCCCGGATGAGCTCGGAAGGATCTGGCTCATGGACTCGATCCAGGATCGCGAGCGCGCGCTCGTACAGCTCCCGCGCGCCGTCGAGGTCGCCCAGGGCCGCGCGGACCCCTGCAACGTCGACCAGCGCGGCACGATGGAGCGGGTGCTCCGGAGCCAGCGTCCGCGCGTCGATCTCGAGGGCGCGCTCGTCGAGCGGGCGCGCGGCGGCCAGGTCTCCCTGAGCCGCCATCACGGCGGCCAGGTTCCTCAGAGCGGCGGCCGTCTCGGAATGATCCGGCCCGCGAGACTGCTCGGTATCGGCCAGCGCGCGCGCGAACAGCGCTCGCGCGCTCTCGAGATCGCCCTGGGAGTACAGCAACTGGGCCAGGAACCCCAGGGCCCGCGCCGTGTCCGGGTGCTCGGACCCGAAGGATCGCTGGCAGATCTCGAGCGACCGCTCGAAGAACGGGCGCGCGGACGCGAGGTCGCCCGAGGCCAAGAGCAGGGCGCCGAGGTTGTTGAGTGTGGCGGTGATCGCGGGGTCGTCTGGACCGACGGCCGCCTCCTGGATCTCCAGCGCGCGCTCGTACAGGGCCCGAGCCTGCGCGTAGTCCCCGAGCCCGTGCAATTGCGCCGCGAGATTGAAGTGGCTCGCGGCGGTCTCCACGTGAGCGGGCCCGAAGACCTCCTCTCGTATCGACAGCGCACGCTCCATGAGCGGCCGCGCCTCGGCGTATCGCCCCTGCTGCCAGCGCAGGAATCCGAGGCTGCTCAGCGCGCGGGCCAGGGCGTCGCTCTCGGAGCCGTCCCGCTCCTCGATGGCCCGGATCCGCGCGCGCAGGTCGGCTTCCTCGAGCCGTGCACGTTCGACCGGAGCCAGCTCCGCGGGTAGCCCCGCGCTCAAGCTCAGCTCGAAGCTCCCGCGTTCCGCGTGCAGGGCGCAGGCATCGACGAGGTACCGGCCGGGCTCGAGCGCGCGAACGATGCGCGCGTGGGAATTGAGCAGGCCGTCGTCGTCCTCTGCCAGGATCGCGTCCGTCTCCTCGCGCAAGACGACGTAGGCATCGAAGAACACCGAGCGGACATCGATCGTCTGCGTGCCCGCCTCCTCGATCGTGATCCGGAACGTCTTGCCGACGACGGGGGCGTCGCCATGGTTCGTGTCGAGCGTCGGCGTGCGAATGCGCGTATCCGCGTCGGTGATCTCGCCCACGAGCGCCTCGCCGACCTTCAGGATCGGGAGATCCTCGCCTTGGATGGCCGGGAGGAGCGTCAGCAGGCAGAGCATGGCGATCAGCCTCCAGCCGAGCCGTCGGCGGAGCTACGGCCGAGGTGGCGGTCGGCGCAACAGGATCGCACACGGCGCGCTGCTTCGCTGGCGAGGTCGTTGAAGTGCGCCGGATCGTAGGCGCCTCTTCGTCGAGGGTCAGGGCATTGCTCGAGTCGACTCGCCGCGACGAGCTCCAGGACGCGCCCAGCCGGGCGGGACTTTTTGCTACCTTCGCGGTCTTCATGCCCCCGTCCACGACCCCTTCGGAGGCCTCCGTGGCCGAGCCTGGCCCGGGCGCCCGGAAGCCCGCTTGGCTGAAGGTCCCGCTGCCCGGGGGCGAGGGCTTCAGCCGCCTCAAGTCGCTGGCCAGGGACCTCGGCCTGCACACCGTGTGCGAGGAAGCGCGCTGTCCGAACATGGGCGAGTGCTGGGCCGGTGCGCACCCGACCATGACCCTGATGGTGCTCGGGGACGAGTGCACGCGGTTGTGTCGCTTCTGCGCGGTGAAAACGAGCATGCGGCCGCCCGCGCCCGACCCTGCGGAACCGCGCAAGGTGGGCGCGGCCGTGGCCGCGATGGCGGTCGGGTACGTGGTCATCACCTCGGTCGACCGCGACGACCTCGAGGACGGCGGCGCCGGCCACTACGCCGCGTGCGTGCGCGAGGTCCGGCGCCAGAGTCCGGCCACGGTGATCGAGACCTTGGTGCCGGACTACGACGAGCGCAACCTCGCGCTGCTCATGGCCGCGGGGCCTGACGTGCTGGCTCACAACGTCGAGGTCGTGCCGCGCTTGCAGCGCAAGATCCGCGACCCGCGCTGCTCCTACGAGCGTTCGCTGGAGACGCTGCGCGCGGCCCGGCGCCTCGCGCCCGGCGGCTTCACCAAGTCCTCGCTCATGCTCGGCCTGGGCGAGACCCACGCCGAAGTCATCGAAGCCATGCAGCTCCTGCGCGCGGCCGAGGTGGATTTTCTGACGCTCGGCCAGTACCTGCGCCCGAGCGAGAACCACGCGCCCGTCCGAGAGTACGTCGAGCCGGCGCGCTTCGCCGAGCTGCAGGTGACCGGCGAGAAGATGGGCTTCCGCTACGTGGCCTCGGGCCCGCTCGTGCGCTCGAGCTACAAGGCGGGCGAGTTCTTCTTCGAGCGCATGGTCCGCGAACGCGGCGCCCCGAACGACGAGCGAGGACGAACGTGACCACGACGGAACCGCTGCAAGTGATCCAGGCCGACGGCGGGGTCAACGGCTACGACCCGCAGATGCCGGAGTCCGAGCTCCTGCACTGCTACCGGGCCATGCTGCAGGTGCGCGCCTTCGACGCCATCTGCCTGAAGCTGCAGCGCGCCGGCCGCATCGGCTTCTCGATCCCGAACGAGGGCATCGAGGCCACGCAGGTGGGCGCCGCCAGCGCGCTGCGCAAGAGCGACTGGATCTTCCCGAGCTATCGCGACTTCGGCATGGCGCTGTACCACGGCGTGGCGCCGCTCGAGATGATGCACAACATGTTCGGCAACGCCCGCGATGGCGCGAAGGGCCGCCAGATGCCGGTGCACTTCTCGTTCGTCGAGCCGATCCGCTTCGTCTCGATCTCGTCGCCGATCGGCACGCACATCCCCCAGGCGGTCGGCGTGGCGCACGCCGCGCGCCTGCGCGGCGAGGACACGGTGGTTCTGGCGAGCTTCGGCGACGGCGGCACCTCGAGCCTCGGCTTCCACTCGGGGCTCAACTTCGCAGGCGTGTGGAGGTCGCCGGTCGTGTTCCTGTGCCAGAACAACGGTTGGGCCATCTCGTGCCCGACCGAGGAGCAGACCGCGTCCGATGGCTTCGCCATCAAGGGTGAGGCCTATGGCATCCCGGGCGTGGTCGTGGACGGCAACGACCTCTTGGCGGTGCGCAAGGTCACGCTCGCGGCCGTCGAGCGCGCGCGCGCGGGCGGCGGTCCCACCCTGATCGAGGCCAAGACCTTCCGCATGGGCGGGCACTCGACCTCCGACGATCCCAAGCGCTACGTTCCGGCCGAGCAGTTCGAGCACTGGAAGAAGCGCGACCCGATCCCGCGCTTCGAGAAGTTCCTGCAGGCCGCCGGGCTGCTCGACGCGGCCAAGGCCGTGGCCATGAACGCGGAGGTCACCGAGGAGATCGCCGTCGCCGCCCGCGCGGCCGAGCAGGTCGGGCCCCCGGCGCTCGAGACGATCTTCTCGGACGTCTACGCCGCGCTCCCGGCGCACATCCGCAAGCAGGGCGAGCAGGCCTTCGATCTCGCCGCGCGGCGCGGCGAGGCGCGCTCCGGCGACGGCACGTTCCCGCTCTGAGCGGCGATCCACACTCCCATGGCGACTCTGACACTGCTCCAAGCGATCAACGACGGCCTGCGCACGGCCATGAGGGACGACCCCAGCGTGCTCGTCTTCGGCGAGGACGTGGGCAAGAAGGGTGGCGTGTTCCTCGCGACCGAGAACCTCCAGAAGGAGTTCGGCGCGAAGCGCTGCTTCGACACGCCGCTGTCCGAGGACGGCATCGTCGGCGCGGCCATCGGCATGGCCATGAACGGGCTCAAGCCCGTGGCCGAGATCCAGTTCCAGGATTTCATTTTCCCTGCCTTCGATCAGATCGTCAGCGAGGCCGCCAAGCTGCGCTACCGCTCGGGTGGCCAGTACACCGCGCCGCTCGTGATCCGCACGCCCTACGGCGGCGGCATCCGCGGCGGGCTCTACCACAGCCAGTCGGGCGAGGCCTACTTCTGCCACACGCCCGGCCTCAAGGTCGTCGTGCCCTCGACCCCGCACGACGCCAAGGGTCTCTTGCTCGCCTCGATCGCGGATCCGGATCCGGTGCTCTTCCTCGAGCCGAAGGCGCTCTACCGCTCGGTCAAGGGCGAGGTGCCCGAGGGCAGCTACCGAGTCGAGCTCTCGACCCTGCGCGAGGCGCGCGCCGGCAAGGACGTGACGGTGTTCTGCTACGGCGCGATGGTGCCGGTGAGCTTGAAGGCCGCCGAGGAATCGCTCGCGAGCGGCATCGACGTGCGCGTGGTGGACCTGCGCACGCTGCTACCGCTCGACGAGGAGGGTGTGCTCGAGCACGCGCGTTCCACCGGGCGCGTGGTGGTCGTGCACGAGGCCCCGCGCTTCTGCGGCTTCGGGGCCGAGATCAGCGCGCTGATCGCCGAGCACGCCATCGAGTACATGGAGGCGCCCGTCGTGCGCGTGACCGGCTTCGACACGCCCTTCCCCAACACGCTCGAGCACCACTACCTGCCCGACCACCGCCGCGTGCTCGATGCGATCGAGCGCGTGGCCCACTTCTAGCAGTCCGATGAAGAAGGTCCCTGCTACGGCTTCGCGCGCTTCGACGGTGCGTCGTCACGCTCGTCGAGCCATGCTCAGCGGCCATAAAGGCCGCTTCCGCTGTCTCTCCGTCGCGTTCCTAGCCCCGCCGAAGCGCGCTTTGCCTCGCGACGGGACTTCTTCAACGGCCTGCTAACCCACCCTTCCTCCCATGGCACTCGAGTTCAAGCTGCCCGACATCGGTGAAGGCATCGCCGAGGGCGAGATCGTCAAGTGGCTCGTGAAGCCCGGCGACACGGTCGCCGAGCACCAGCCGGTGGTCGAGGTCATGACCGACAAGGCGACCGTCGAGATCCCTGCGCCGCAGGCCGGGCGCATCACCGAGCTGCGCGCCAAGGCGGGCGAGGTCGTGCCGGTTGGAACGGTGCTGTTCGTGCTCGAGAGCGGCGCGGGCACAGGCAAGGCTTCCGCTCCGGCGACTACCGCGGCCACACCGGCCAAGGCCGCACCCGTTGCGCCGAAGCCTGCGCCCGCCCCGGCCGCGCCGCTCCCGAAGGTGAGCGGCGCCACGCTCTCCTTCAAGCTGCCCGACATCGGCGAGGGCATCGCCGAGGGCGAGATCGTCAAGTGGCTCGTGAAGGAGGGCGACACGGTCGCCGAGCACCAGCCGGTGGTCGAGGTCATGACCGACAAGGCGACCGTCGAGATCCCTGCGCCGGCCGCGGGCATGATCGCGTCCATCAAGGCCAAGGCCGGCCAGGTCGTGCCGATCGGAACGGTGATCTTCGAGCTCGCGCGCAGCGGCGGCGTGAGCCTGCCCGCGGCGCACGTGCCGGCCGGTCACGCTCCGAGTCACGCGCCCGTCTCCGTCCCCGCTGCCGTCGCGGCCGCTCCGGCCACGACGGCAGCGGGGACGGAGACGGGCG
>JABFRZ010000261.1 GCA_013140785.1 Planctomycetota bacterium
CGCCGCGGCCGCGGTCGTGGCGGTGACCTTCCTCCTGCCGGAGCCGGCGCGCTGGAGCGTGCGTCTCGAGGGACCGCTGCGCTTCGCCGAGAGCGAGTACGGCCCGGCCGAGGGCGCGCGCCTGGCGGCGGCGATGGAGGGCTCCGGGATCGTGGAGACGAACAGCGCGGGCGCGCGCTTCACTCTTGGCGACGGCGAGCTCGTGCTCGAGCTGCTGCCCGGCGCCAGTCTGTCGTTCCCTCCTCTGCCGGAATTGGACGGGATCTCGCCTCTGCGCTTCGCGCTCACGCGCGGCGAGGCCTATCTGCGCACGTCGGCGTCCTATGCCGGCAACCCGATCGTGCTCGAAACGCCGCTGCTCGAGGTGGCCCTGAACGGCACGGTCGTGGGCGTGCTCGTGGACCCGCTCGTGACGTGCGTGTGCGTGGCCGAGGGCTCCGTGGGCGTCACGTCTCTACGACTTCCGAGGCGCGCGGAGGTGGGCTCGCGCTCGACGCTGCGGGTGTTCGCGGAGCGCGAGGCGGGTGTGCACCCGGAGCCGTTCCCCGCGGACGACGCGGCCGGCTCGGAGCACACGCACCCGCTGGTCGAGTTCGGCCGGGAGCGGTAGGCGACGCCCGCCGGAGCGAGCAGAGCCTCAAGGAAAGCCCGCGTCTGGTCGAGGAAGCGCGCGAGGCATCCATGCTCGACGACCGCTCCATCCTCGTCACCGGCGGCACCGGCTCCTTCGGGCGCGCGCTCGTGCGCGAGATCCTCGCGCGCCACAAGCCGCGGCGCCTGGTGGTCTTCAGCCGCGACGAGCAGAAGCAGTTCCGCATGGCGCAGGAGCTGCGGCCCGAGGACCACCCCGCGCTGCGCTACTTCATCGGCGACGTGCGCGACAAGGAGCGCCTGCTGCGCGCCTTCGACGGGATCGACTTCGTCGTGCACGCGGCCGCGATGAAGCACGTGCCCATCGCCGAATACAACCCGTTCGAGGTCATCCGCACCAACGTCGGCGGCGCGGAGAACGTGATCAACGCGGCCATCGACCGCGGCGTCGAGCGCGTCATCGCGCTCTCGACCGACAAGGCCGCCAGCCCGATCAATCTGTACGGCGCGACCAAGCTGTGCTCGGACCGCTGTTTCATCGCCGGCAACCACCTGGCCGGCAAGGCCGACACGCGCTTCGCCGTGGTGCGCTACGGCAACGTGATCGGCTCGCGCGGCAGCGTGGTCGAGCACTTCCGCCGGCTGGTCGCCAAGGGCGTCACGCGCATGCCCATCACGGACGAGCGCATGACGCGCTTCCTGATCACGCTGCGCCAAGGGGTGGACTTCGTGCTGGACCGCCTGGAGCACATGAGCGGCGGCGAGATCTTCGTGCCGCGCATCCCGAGCGCGCGCATCGTCGATCTGGCGCGCGCCGTTGCGCCCGGCTGCGACTTCGAGGAGATCGGGATCCGGCCCGGCGAGAAGCTGCACGAGGTCCTGATCCCGTTCGACGAGGCCAGCCACACGCTGGAGTTCGAACGCCACTACACGATCTACCCGTTCTGGAACCGCTGGGCGCCGGACGAGCGCCGCAGCGACAAAGGCGAGACCGGCCGGCCGGTGGACGCCGACTTCCACTACTGGTCGAAGGGCAACGAGTGGGTTCTCTCTGCCCGTGAGCTCGAGACCCTGCTCGCACAGGAGCACAAGGATGCGCGCGCGCTCGAGCCAGCCGCATGAAGCCATCGGCTACGGGCGCCAGTACGTCGATCAGGACGACGTGGACGCCGTGGCCGCGGTGCTGCTCGGCGAGGCGCTGACGCAGGGCCCCGCCGTCGCGCGCTTCGAGGCCGGACTGGTGCAGGCGACTGGCGCGCCGCACGCGGTCGCGGTCGCGAACGGCACCTGCGCGCTGCAGCTCGCCTACCACGTCCTGGGCGTCGGGCCCGGGCGCAACGTGCTGACGACGGCCAACACCTTCCTAGCGACCGCTAGCGCGGCCCAGATGTGCGGCGCCGCGGTCGAGTTCCTGGACATCGACGCGCGCACGGGGAACCTCGACCTGCGCGCGCTCGAGGCGCGCCTCGAGCAAGGCCCCGCGCCCCGCGGCTCCACACCCCACGTCGTCACGGCCGTGCACTTCGCGGGTCTGCCGTGCGAGATGGAGTGGCTGATCGCGCTCAAGCGCCGGCACGATTTCCTGCTGGTGGAGGACGCGGCCCACGCCCTCGGCGCGCGCTATCGCGTGGAGGGCAAGTGGTACCGCGTCGGCGAGCATCCCGAGATCGACGCGACCATCCTCTCGTTCCATCCGGTGAAGCACGTGACCACCGGCGAGGGCGGGGCGGTGCTGACGCACGACGCCGCGCGCGCGGCGCGCCTGCGCCGGCTACGCTCGCACGGGACGGATCCGGAGTCGGCGCTGCTGCCCTTCGACGCCGAGCACGCGGGCCCGAAGCCGGCCTGGTTCAACCCGCTGATCGAGCTCGGCTTCAACTACCGCCTGTCGGACATCCAGGCCGCGCTCGGCGCCAGCCAGCTCAAGAAGCTGCCCGATTTCCTGGAGGCGCGGCGCGAGATCGCGCTGCGCTACCTGGCCGAGCTGCGTGGCTTCACGCTGCCGCACCCGGGCGAGCTGGACGAGCACGCCGAGCGCGAGCACGCCTGGCACCTGTTCGTGATCCGCTGCCAGCCGGCCGAGCGCGAGGAGCTGATGCTGTTCCTGCGCGAGCGCGGCATCCACACGCAGGTGCACTACTACCCCGTTCCGCTGCAGCCCTGGTTCCGCGAGCGCGGCGACGCGCGCGCCTACCCGAACGCCGTTGCGCACGCGCGCTCGTGCCTGAGCCTGCCGATCTTCCCGTCGCTCTCCGACGAGGACCAGGGCCGCGTGATCGCGGCGCTGTCCGAATGGCGACGCGCGAGGCACGCGGCGTGAGCGGCGCCAGGGGTGGCACCCGCTTCGGCTGCGTGGCCGGGATCCAGGCGCGCATGAGCTCGACGCGTCTGCCGGGCAAGGTCCTGGCAGATCTGTGCGGCAAGCCCCTGATCCAGCGCGTCTACGAGCGCACGCGCGCAAGCGAACTCCTGGACGAGGTCTTCGTCCTGACCTCGACCGATGCGAGCGACGACGCCCTGGCGGCCGTGCTCGCCGAGCGCGACATCCCCTTCCGGCGCGGCTCGCTCGGCGACGTGCGCTCGCGCTACCTCGAGCTCGCAGAGGCGTCGGGCGCGCAGATCCTGGTGCGCGTCACCGGCGACTGCCCGTTCGTGGCGCCCGAGATCATCGACCTGCGCCTGGGCGCGCTGCGGGCCCTGGACGCGGACTTCATCGCGCTGGAGAGCAACCAGGCCGCGGCCATCGAGGGCACGCTCGGTGGTCAGGACGCCTTCTCGGCGCGCGCGTTGCGCCTGTCGCTGGCGAGCGACGACCCGCGCGACGCCGAGCACGTCGCCAGCTTCTTCTTGACGCGCCGCGCCGAGTGCTTGGTGCGAAGCGAGCTCGAGGTGGACGAGATCTACCGTCGGCCCGGCCTGCGCCTGCAGGTGGACGAGCCGGCCGACCTCGCGTTCGCGCGCCGCGTGTGGGAGGCCTGCGATCTGGAGGGCGACGGGTTGTTCCCGCTCGCGCGTGCGATCCGCTGGATCGACGCGCACCCCGAGGCGCGGCGACTCAACCAGCACGTCGTCGAGAGCGCCGACAACCGCGCCCTACGCACGCTCGCGCGTTCGCTGGAACCGATCCCGCCGCGGAGTCGCGCATGAGTCACGCCGACGCGCTGGTCCTCTTGCGCGCGCGCAGCGGAGCGAGCGTCGGGCTCGGGCACCTGATGCGCACCCTGGCGGTGGCCGAGGAGCTCGTGGCGCGTGGGGCCCGGGCCTGCATCGTGACCGATGATCGAGCCAGCGCGACCCGGCTGCGGGCAGAGGGCTGGGAAGCTTCGAGCGCGGCCGAGCAGCCGCACTGGGCGCGTGAGAAGGCGAACGGCGCCTGGCTGGACGGCTTCGTGGACTGGACCGACGAGCTGCGCACCCTCGCGCGCCGCGCTGCGGTTCTCGACCAGGTAGCTCGGAACGCCGCGGCGCGCGAGTGGGCCAGCTTCGTCGTGCACCCGAACCTGTGCGTGGCTGCGGATGCGTGGGAGCG
>JABFRZ010000357.1 GCA_013140785.1 Planctomycetota bacterium
ACGGACTGCGCGACTTGCGCCGAAGCCAAGGGGGGCTGAGGCGCCGGCCGGCTTCGGTGGCGCACTTCGGGGCGGGCTGTCCGCTGCGCGAACGACTCTCGAACGACGAGCTACGCGCGCGCGCGCTATCCTGCCGCATCGACTCCGCGCCAACGCCGACGTTCCCGCTCATGAATCCGAGACTCGCCCTGCTCGCGTTCCTCTCCGCAATCCTGGTCCTGCCGGCCTTGGCCGCACTCGAGGGCGATGCCGCCGGAGAGGACGACGCGGCCCAGGAGGCACGCGAGGACGCCTTCGCGCAGCTCCTCACCGGCGCACGGCTCACCGGCTGGTTCACCGACACCACCAAGCCCGATGCGCCGCCCGCGAAGGACAGCTACGTCATCGCGCGCGCCGAGAAGGCCGACGGCGAACTGTGGCTGATCGAAGCCGTGGTGGGCGAGACCGGCCTGCGGGTTCCGCTCTACATTCCCGTGCAGTGGGCCGGCGACACGCCGGTGATGGCGCTCGACGACTTCGCGGTGCCGCAGATGGGCACGTTCGACGCGCGCGTCCTGTTCCACGGCGCGAGCTACGCCGGCGTGTGGAGCGGCGCGGAGCACGGCGGTGAGATGGCCGGGCGGATCGAGCGCGCGGCGGTCGAGGCCGGGACGAAGAAGTAGGTTCGGCCTAGCCAGGGAGAGGTGTTGCAGAGGCGGGGCTGCTTGCGAGCCAGCGCAGTTGTCGAGTAGGTTCGCTCGCCCGCTCGGCGAGGCGGTTCGATGACAGGGCGCCGCAAGAAAGACAAACGAGCCCGCGCCGCGCCGCCTGTCGTGCAGGCGAGTCCCGCTCCGCAGCGCTTCTTTCGGCGCTGGCTCCTCCTGCTGCTGATCGTCCTGGGCGGCGCGGCTGTCCTCGTGCAACGCTGCGTTTCCGCGGCGAAATGGGCGCCGGCCGTGCCCGAGAACCTTGACGAGTTCGACGCCGAGGTGCGCGAGCTCATCCAGGAGCACGCGCGCGTGGCGCGTGCTGAGCCGTCGGCCGAGAACCACGGGACTCTGGGAATGGTGTACGAGGCGAACGGGCTGTGGCTGCACGCGGAACGGAGCTACCGCATCGCGGCGGAGCTGGCGCGCGCAGCGCCGCTGTGGAGCCTCCATCGCGGCATCGCGCTCACGCACCTCGGTCGGTTGGAGGATGCCCTGGCCGTTTTCCGAGGGCTGGTCGTCCCGCCACTCGAGTCCGCCGCGGCGCACTATCGCCTGGCCGACGCGTTGCTGACGAGCGGCGCGCTCGACCAAGCATTGGCGCACTTCCAGGCTGCCGAACGGCTGGCTCCCGAGCGCGCCGAGGCGCACGTCGGACTCGGGGCGGCGCTGTGCCAGGCCGCGCGCTTCGAGGAAGCACGCGTCCAGCTCGAGCAGGCGGTCCGCCTGGATCCGGGCCTGCGCTCGGCCCACTATCAGCTCGGCCTCGCCCTGCGTGGACTCGGCCGCAAGGAGCACGCGACGCGCGAGCTGGCGCTGGGCGTGGACGCCGAGAAGCAAGCCCTCCCCGACGCGCTGAGCGCGCGCGTGGCCGCCTTCAAGGTTGGCTACGGTTCACGCCTCGACGGAGCGGTGGACCTTCTGGACAGCGGGCGCAATCTGGAGGCCATTGCCGTGCTCGAGGACATGCAGCGGCAGCTCCCGAGCGACACCAACGTGCTCAACAATCTCGCCATGGCCTACCTGCGCACGGGGAAGGTGCAACGCTCCCACGAGCTCCTGGTTCGCGCCAAGGAGATCGACGGGCAGGCCTTCGCCACGTGGATCAACCTCGCGGCCTGGGGGCTGGAGAGCGGGGATCTCGAGCAGGGCCTCGCGGCCGCCGACCGCGCCGTGGTGCTCGCCGCCAAGGTTGGAACCGCGCATCTGGTGCGCGGCAACCTGCTGGTCGCCAAGGGACGCTTCGAAGACGCCTACGCAGCCCTCAAGGAGGCCGTGAAGCTGGATGCGCTGAAGCCCGAGGTGCACCACGCCCTGGGGCAGGTGTGCGCGCGTCTGGAGCGGTACGAGGAGGCTCGCACGCATCTCTCGGCCGCGGCCCAGCTGGCTCCGGGCTTGTGTGAGGCCCAGCTCGACCTGGCGCAAGTTCACCTGCTGCTCGGCAGCCTCGAGGCCGCGCGTCAGGCTCTCGCAGCCGCGCGGCGCATCACTCCTGACCACCCGGGCGTGGCTCGCCTCGCGCGCGAGATCGATGGGCAGGCCGGCGCTCGATGAGCGTCGCTCGCCACATCGCGCTGCTGGTCGCGCTCACCGTGGCTTGCGTGGCCGGCGCCTGCGGCGGCGGCGGCGGAGTCGCGCAGACCTCGGGACCGGCGTGGTTCGAGGAGGTGGCCGAGAAAGCTGGCCTGGACTTCCGCCACACGCCCGGGCGCGAGCGCGCCTATCGGTTCCCCGAGATCGTCGGCTCGGGTCTCGGTTTCGCCGACGTTGACGAGGATGGCTTCCTCGACCTGTTCGCCGTGCAGAGCGGCGAGCTCTCCGGCGCGGACGAGAGCGCGCCCAGCGACCGTCTCTACCGCAATCGTCGCGATGGAACCTTCGAGGATGTCACCACCGCGGCCGGCCTCGTCGAGCGCGCATACGGGATGGGTTGCGCCTTTGGGGACGCCGACGGCGACGGCCACGTGGACCTCTTCGTGACCAACGTGGGGCCGGATGTGCTCCATCACAACCTCGGGCAAGGCCGCTTCGAGGACGTGACGGCGCGCGCCGGCGTCGGGGACCCGAACTGGGGAACGAGCGCCGCCTTCCTCGATTACGACGCGGACGGGGACCTCGACCTGTTCGTCTGCAACTACGTGAACTGGTCGAGCGAGCGCGAGATCCAGTGCAGCTCCAGCTCCGGGCAGCGCGACTACTGCAGCCCCAAGAACTACAACGCGCCGGCCCCGGACAGCCTGTTTCGGAACGAGGGCGCGCTCGTGTTCACGGACGTGTCGGAAAAGGCCGGCATCCACGCGGCCTCCGGCAACGGACTCGGAGTGGTGTGCCAGGACTTCGACCAGGATGGACGGCTCGACCTCTACGTGGCCAACGACCTGACGCCCAATCAGCTGTGGATGAACCAGGGCGACGGAACGTTCCAGGACGAGGCCCTGTTCGCCGGTTGTGCCGTCAACGCTGACGGCAAGGCCGAGGCGGGCATGGGAGTCATCGCCTTCGATCATCAAGAAGACGGCGACACGGACTTCTTCATCACGCACCTGGATGGCGAGACCAACACGCTGTTTCAAAACGACGGCGGGCTCTACAGCGACCAGACCCGGCTCTCGGGCCTCGGACCGCCCAGCTTCCCCTTCACGGGCTGGGGCACGGGCGACGCCGATTTCGACCACGACGGCTGGCTCGACATCTATGTCGCGAACGGACGGGTCGCGCGGTCCATCGTGGAAGGCGCGGACCCCTTCGCCGAGCCCGATCAGCTTTTCCGCGGCCTGGCGGGGACGCGCTTCGAGGAGGTCTTGCCGCGCGGCGGCGTCGTGCCGAGCTTGATCGACAACGGCCGCGGGGCGGCCTTCGGCGACTACGACAACGACGGCGACGTGGACGTGGCCGTGTCGAACAACGGCGGCCGGCTCCATCTGCTGCGGAACGTGGCCGCGCGCGGGCACTGGATCCAGCTGCGCGTCCTCGACGCGCGCGGAAGCGACGCACTGGGCGCGAGCCTGTCGATCCAGAGCGGGACGAGGCGCTTCGCCCGCACCGTCCGGGTTGCCTACAGCTTTTGCTCCAGCAACGACCCGCGCGTCCACCTCGGCCTGGGAGCGAGCGCCGAGCCCGTGACGGTCAGCGTGCGTTGGCTCGACTCGACCCAGCAGTCCTTCGGGCCGCTCGCCGTCGATCGCCAGCACGTCCTGTCCAAGAGCACGACGCGCTGAGTTCTTGTTGGCGGGGGAGGCGAACCCTCGGCCGCGACACGCGGCCTCCCCCTCCTCGTAGCTCAGATCGTGAAGTACTTCGCCTCGGGGTGGTGCACCACGATGGCCGAGGTGGATTGCTCGGGCCAGAGCTGGTGCTCCTCGGAGAGCGTGAGGCCGATGCGCTCGGCGCCGAGCAGGGCCAGCAAGAGCTCCTGGTCGGCGAGATTCGGGCAGGCCGGGTAGCCGAAGCTGTAGCGCGAGCCGCGGTAGCCCTGCTTGAAGAGCTCGCGCATCTCGCGCGCGTCCTCGCCGCCGATCCCGAGCTCGGCGCGGATCTGCTGGTGGATGTATTCGGCCAGGCCCTCGGCGGCCTCGACCGAGAGCCCGTGCAGGTGGAGGTAGTCCTGGTAGCGGTTGGCGGCGAACCATTCGCGCGCGGTCTCGCTGGCCTGCTGGCCGACGGTCACGACCTGCAACGCGATCACGTCGGGCGTGCCGTCGTCGCGGAAGAAGTCGCTGATGCACAGGTTCTTCTTGCCCTTCTGGCGCGGGAAAGTGAAGCGCCCCGCCTCCTTGCCGTCGCTCTTCGGATCGAGCAGCACGAGCGTGTTGCCCTCGGGCACGCAGCGCCAGAAGCCGTAAGCGGCCTGCGGCAGGAGGATCTTCTCCTTGGCGCAGCGCTGCGCGAGTGCGTGGTAGATCGGGCGCACCTCCTCGACCACCAGGCGTTCGTGCTCGCGCGTGGGCTTCCCCTTGCGGCGGTAGCCCCACTGGAACTGGAACAGGGTCGTCTCGTTGATGTACGGGACGACCGTCGCGAGTGCGATGCCCTCGACCAGGCGCGGGCCGAGGAAGGGCGGCGCGGGATAGACGATGTCGCGGGCGATGCGCGCGCGCTCGACGCCCACGAGCTCGTCGGGCACCGGGCGGCCGTTCCGTTTCTCGGCTTCCAGCTCTTCGACCGCAGCCAGCGCGCGCTGGGCGGCGTTGGGCGCCGCATCCGTGCGGCGCGTTCTGGCCTCGGGCTTGGCTTCGGACTTGGCTATGCGCGCCATCACCTCGAGGCCCTCGAAGGCGTCCTTCGCGTAGTAGAGCGGGCCGTGGTAGATCGCGCGGCAGTCGGCCTCGACGTAGGTGCGCGTCAGCGCAGCGCCGCCCAAGATCACGGGGATCGCGACCGCGCGACGGTTCATCTCCTCGAGGTTCTCGCGCATCACGACCGTGCTCTTCACCAAGAGGCCGCTCATGCCGATCGCGTCGGGGCGGTGGGCCTCGACGACCTCGAGGATGCGCTCGATGGGCTGCTTGATGCCCAGGTTGTAGACGGTGTAGCCGTTGTTGGTGAGGATGATGTCCACCAGGTTCTTGCCGATGTCGTGCACGTCGCCGCGCACGGTGGCGAGCACGATCTTGCCGCGCGTGGAACCGCTGACGCGCTCCATGAACGGCTCCAGGTGCGCCACGGCCATCTTCATCGTCTCGGCCGACTGCAAGACGAAGGGCAGCTGCATCTCGCCCGAGCCGAACAGCTCGCCCACGCGCGCCATGCCCGCCAACAGGTCCTCGTTGATGATCGCGAGCGGTTTCTTCGAGGCGCGCGCGAGCTCGAGGTCGTCGGCAAGCCCGACTTTCGCGCCCTCGACGATGCGCCAGCGCAGGCGCTGGAACACGTCGCTGGGCACGTCGCGCTTCTTCTTGGCCGCGACATCGACGCCCTCGAAGAGCTGCATCAGGCGCTGCAGCGGGTCGTAACCCTCGCGGCGGCGATCGTAGATCAGGTCCTCGCAGGTCGTGCGCACCTCGGGCTCGAGCTTGTGCAGCGGCGTGATGCGCCCCGAGTGCAGGATCGCGGCGGTCAGGCCGGCCTCCTGGGCGTGGTGCAGGAAGACCGAGTTGAGTGCGTGCCGCGCCGCGGGCTTGAGCCCGAACGAGACGTTCGAGACGCCCAGCAGCGTGCCGACGCCGGGCAGCTCCTCGCGCACACGCTTGACGCCTTCGAGCGTGTTCATGGCGTGCTTGCGGTCGTCCTCGTTGCCGGTGCACACGGTGAACGTGAGCACGTCGAACAGCAGGTCCTCCGAGCGCAGGCCGTAGTCCTGCAGCGCGAGGTCGTGGATGCGGCGCGCGATGCGCAGCTTGTCCTCGACCGATTTCGCCATGCCCTCCTCGTCGATCGTGAGCGCGATGACGGCCGAGCCGTGCTCCTTGGCGAGCGGCAGGACCTTGCCGACGCGCTCCAGGCCGTCCTCGAGGTTGATCGAATTGACGATCGAGCGCGCGCCCAGGAGCTCGAGCGCGGCCTTCAGCACCGGCACCTCGGTCGTGTCGATCGAGAGCGGCGCGGCGACCTCGGTGCGGTAGCGCTTGACGGCGGCCTCCATGTCGGCGGTCTCGTCGCGCCCGACGTAGGCCACGCACAGGTCGAGCGCGTGGCTGCCCTCGCGCAGCTGTTCCTTGCCCATCTCGACGATGGGGTCGTGCTGGCCGGCCAGGAGGTGCTCCTTGAATTGCCTCGAGCCGTTGGCGTTGGAGCGCTCGCCCACCAGCAGGATCGAACTCTCCTGCTTCAGGTCCACGGCGTGGTAGAGGCTCGTGATCTGCGCCTGGAAGGCGGGCTTGCGCTTCTTCGGCGCGCGCCCATCCAGCGCGCGCACGACCGCGGCCAGGTGCTCGGGCGTGGTGCCGCAGCAGCCGCCGACCAGGGCCAGGCCATCCTCCTCGACGAAGCGCAGCAGCCAGTCGGCCAGCTCGGCCGGCGTGAGCGGGTAGTGCGGCTGTCCGTCCACGAGCAGAGGCAAGCCCGCATTCGGGTAGCAGCCGATCGCGCGGCGCCAGGTCTGCCCGAGCAGGCGCACGTGCGTGCTCATCTCGCGCGGGCCGGTGGCGCAGTTGATCGCCAGCACGTCGATCGGATACGGGTCGAGCAGCGCAATCGCCGCGGCCATCTCCGTGCCGACCAGCATCGTGCCGGTCACCTCCATGGTCACGCTGACCATCAGCGCGAGCTCGCGCCCGACCTCGCGCCGCGCCGCGAGGCACGCATTGACCGCGGCCTTGGCCTGCAGCGGGTCCTGCACGGTCTCGATCGCGAAGCCGTCCACGCCCGCGCGCGCGAGCGCCAGCGCCTGCTCGGCGTAGGACGCCTTGAGCTCGGCGTAAGTGATTTGGCCCAGCGTGGCGAGCTTCGTGCCCGGGCCCATCGAGCCCAGCACGAAGCGCGGCCGATCGGGCGTCGAGAACTGCTCGCAGGCCTCGCGCGCGGCGCGCACGGCGGCCGTGTTGATCTCGGCGCAACGCTCGGCCAGGTCGAACTCGCGCAAGACGTGCGGCATGGCGCCGAAGGTGTTGGTCTCGACCGCGTCGCAACCCACCGCCAGGAACGAGGCGTGGATCGAGCGGATCACGTCCGGCCGACGCGCGTTGACGATCTCGCAGCAGTTTTCGAGTCCGGCGAAGTCGCGCTCCAGGTCCAGGTCGTGCGCGTGGATCGAGGTGCCCATGGCGCCGTCGATGACGATCACCTTGCGCTTCAGGGTCTCGAGGAACGACGGGCTCACGGCTGTCAGGGCTTGATGGCGGTCGCGATCAAGGTCATGAAGTGCGGCGGCTGCGGATCCCGCGCGGCGCGCACCACGCGCACCTTCTCGAAGCCGGCCTGGGTGACGAGCTCCTCGAGTCCGTGCTCGGTGAAGCCGAGATGCAGGTGTCCGAGCTTCTCGCGCACCCACTCCTCGGTGTGCGCCAAGAGGTCGATCACGAGCAAGCGTCCGCCGCGCACCAAGAGCCGCCGCGCTTCGCCCAGGCAGCGCGCCGGGACGCGCGCGTGGTGCAGGGCTTGGCTCGCGACGACAACGTCGTGCGAGGCGTCCGGGAGCGGCAGGTCCTCGATGTCGCCCTGGACGCATTCGATGTTGGTGATGCCCTTCGACTTCGCGCGCGTTGCGAGCTGGGCCAGCATCTCGGCCGAGAGGTCGACGGCCGTGACCGTTGCGGCCACCTCGGCCAGCATCAAGGTCAGGAGGCCGTCGCCGATGCCGAGGTCGGCGTAGCGCGCGCGCGGTGCGAGTTGGAGCACACCGCGCGCGAGGCCCTCCCACGTGCGCCCAGGTAGGAGCTCGTCGCCGAAGCTCGCCGCCACGCGGTCGAAGTAGGCGCGGCGCTCGGAACGACTGCGCTCGCGCAGCGCGCGCAGGCCGGCCTCGTCGGCCTCGAACTCGGGCGCCGTCGCGTTCTCACCCTGGATGGTCCCCCAGAACCCCGCCGCTGGTCCGGCCGCGATCGAATAGAAGGTGCGCCGTCCGGCCTTGCGATCCTGCACCAGGCCGACCTCCTTGAGCAGCGCGAGGTGCGTCGAGACGCGGCTCTGCCCCATGTTGAGGATCTCCATGAGGTCCGTGCCGGAGAGCTCCTCCTGCGCCAGCAGGTGGAGGAGCCGCATGCGAGTCTCGTCTGCCAGGGCGCGCAGAAGCCGAGAGGTTCCGTTGAGTCCGATCATGGCATCTCGATAGTACGATCCCTCGACAGGTCTGGCCACTGGCCTGGATGTGGAGCTCGGATCTCGGGCAAGTCCGCCGCCCGGTCAGCCCAGGCGCACGTCCAGGGCGCCGTCCCGGTGGACGCGCTGCACGTCCTTCACCCCGAGAGCGCGGCCCTCCGGACCCCGCAGCCACGCCTCGATTCGGGGGCGCAGGACGGCCTTCTGGTCCGGGTTGCCCCAGCCCGCCCCGGTCACCACCAGCAGGCGAACTCGGCCTCGAACGCGAGCGGCATGGAGCGACTGGGCCACCCTGCGCAGAGCCTGCTCGACCGTCAGGCCGTGGAGGTCCACGGCTTCCGATTCGTCCTGCGGATCATCGACTGGGGCCATGGATTCTCGTGTTTCTGCCGTCGCGGGCTGTGTTTCCGCCCGTAGTCTGGCCGATTCGACTCTCGCTGGCGCGGGCTTTTCGCGCCGATCGGGGAGAAGGTACCCTCCCCGAGATCCCATCAACACCTGGCCGCTTCCGCGGCCTTCCGATTCGAAACGGAGCCAAACCGATGAAGAAACTATTGCTCGGCCTGTGTCTCACTGCCCTGGGCGTCGCCTGCCGCGCCTCGGGCGCCAACATGCACGACTCGTCCTGCACCGGGGCGGACTGCGCGGACTGCAAGACCGATTGCACCGAGATGCCGAAGGACGCGGCCTGCACGGGCGAGGCCAAAGGCGAGTGCAGCGGCGAAGCCAAGGTCTGCCCGGTCACGGGCAAGACCATGAACTAGCACCGAAGCCAGGTCTTCGAACGGGGCCCGCGGAGCACGCTTCGCGGGCCCCGTTGCATTTGCGGTGTGCGCGCCGACGCGAGCGGCCGTGGTGCGCGGCAGATTGACACCCCAGGGTCGCCAAGGATGCAATGCTGCTCCGGTCTCGAGCCGACTTGTTTCATCTCGAGCCCTTCGCCGTTTGAAGTCTCGTCGGACTCGCATTGCCTTGGAGCGCAGCCTGGCCGCGCTCTTCGCCGCGCTCGTGCTAGGCGTTTGGCCAGCGGCTTTCTGGCACGAGGCAACGACCGTGCACGAGGTTTGCGCCAAGCACGGCGAGCTCGTGGACGTCTCGGGGCCGGAGGACGCGCCGAGCGAAGGGGCCGGAGAGGGGCCACTCTGGGGCGAGCCCGAGGAGCACGAGGGCCAGCACGAGCACTGCCCGTTCGTCACGCTCGGCCAGCCGTCGCCGCCCGCTCCGGCTGTGCGCGACGTGGGTGTGCGCTTGGACGAGGCGGCGGCCGTGCCCCCGCAATGGAGCCAGGCTCGCCGGGGCTCGGTCCCGATCCTCCGGCTGGCCCCCAAGCAGTCGCCCCCGGTCTAGCGAGAGACCGCCTTCGCCACGGGAGCCCGCGCCGCGCGTGGGCTCCGGCGAGCGTCCCGAGTCCCGAGTCTCGGGCCTCGCTCCGCGCCGGGCGCGCACCGGTTGCGTTCCGTCCCGATCTGCTCTCGCTCGACTCCGATCCGCCTGCCTTCCATGCGACGAACTCCGTTCCGATGGTCCGTCTCCCTCTTCCTGGCGAGCGCACTCGCTGCGCCCGTCGCGGCCCAGGGCCCGATCTTCCAGACCCCGGGCACGCCTGTGTACCCGGCCAAGCCCGCCGACTCCGGCGGCGAATCCGGCCAAGCCGACCGCTTCGCCTCGGTTTTCAACCCCGCCTTCTCGTTCCTGGTCGATACCGTCGCCGACTACGTGGACTTCGAGCGGAGCTCGGACGCGAGCGGCTTCGACGCCGACCTGCGCGTGCTCGAAGCCGCCGCCCAGGCCTGGGTCGATCCGAACGCCTGGGCCTACTTCGTCGGCGCTTCGGAGGACGAGGGCCTGGCGATCGAGGAGGCCGCCCTCCACTACGTGGGTTTCGGCAACAGCACGCTGCGCGCTGGGCGCTTCTTCATCGACTTCGGCAAGCAGATGCAGACGCACGTGCACGAGCTGCGCACGCTCGCGCGTCCCTTGGTGCTCCGCGCCTATCTCGGCCAGGAGGTCAAGGGCGACGGCGTGCAGTGGGACCACTGGCTGCCGGTGGGGGACGAGGCCGCCGTGCGCTGGTCGCTGGGCATCTTCTCCGGCCTCGTGCCGGAGGAAGCCGAGTTCGCGAGCGGCGGCGTGTCGCAGGAGCTCGCCGAGCGCAAGGACTTCGGCGAGCTGAACTTCACGGCGCGCGTCACCGCCTTCGGCGACGTGGGTTCGCACGGCACGTGGCAGCTCGGCGCCTCGGCGCGCGCCATCCCCGAATTCACGGCCGTCGATGCGGTGAACGCGCTGCGGCAGGACGGGCTCGACAGCACCGTCTTCGGCGCGGACCTCACCTACGGCTGGGTGGACGACACCGGCCAGGAGCGCGTCACGCTCGGAGTCGAGGCGCTCGTGTCGAGCGGTGACACCGGCTTCGACGTCGATGACCCGGACACCACGCCGGGCACGGGCGACGAGACGCTGGTGGTGCTCGACGACTCGCTCTTCGGCGCCTACGTCTTCGCCGACTACGCCTGGGACCGCTTCCACTCGGGCGGCGTGCAGTTCTCCGCGGCCGAGATCCCCGACGCGGCCGGGTCGGACGTGTCCGAGCTGGAACTCTACTTCACGCGCTGGCTCTCGGAGTTCCACCGCCTGCGCTTCGTCGTGGCTTCGAGCGAGGACGACACCCGCGCGGATGCGCTGCGCTTCGCGGTCCAGTACACGGGCATCGTCGGAGCCCACGGCCACGGCGTGAACTGGTAGGAGACGAACCCATGAGCACCTACACACGACGGACCCTCTCCACGCTCGTCCTGCTCGCAGCCCCGGCCTTCGGCGGACTCGCCGGTGACCCGTTGCGAGTGGTCACGACCATTCCGGATCTGGCCGACCTCGTGCGCGAGATCGGCGGCGAGCGCGTCGAGGTCAGCTCGATCGCGCGTGGCAAGGAGAACCTCCACGCCGTGTCCGCGCGCCCCTCGCACCTCGTGGCCATGAGCAAGGCCGACCTCTTCGTCGAGATCGGCCGCTCGCTCGAGGTCGCCTTCGTGCCGGGCCTGCTCGAGGGCGCGCGCAACCAGAGGATCCGCCCCGGCGCGCCCGGCTTCGTGAACGTCTCCGAAGGCTGGGAGTTCCTGGACGTGCCGGCCGAGCTCTCGCGCAAGGCCGGCGACGTACACCCGCAGGGCAACCCGCACCTCAATCTCGATCCGCGCGCGGGACGGCACATGGCGGAGCGCGTGCTGACTGGGCTCGTGCGCGTCGATCCGGACTCGAAGGACGCGTACCAGGCGCGCTTCGAGGCCTACTGCGCGCGCCTGTCCGAGGCCGAGGCGCGCTGGAAGGCGCAGGCCGCCGGGTGGACGGGCCGAGCCGTGGTGGTCTACCACCAGGAGTTCAACTACCTCGCCAGCGCCTCCGGACTCGCGATCCTCGCCTCGGTCGAGCCCAAGCCGGGCATCCCGCCCACCCCCAATCACGTCGCGCGCGTCATCGCCGACATGAAGGCCCAGGGCTGCAAGGTGATCCTCACCGCTCCCTGGTCCAACGACAACAACCTCGAGCGCGTGGCCGAGGCCACCGGCGCGACGATCGTGGAACTTCCGAACCAGTGCGGCGCGGTGAAGGGCTCGGAGACCTGGATCAGCATGATGGACGTGATCCACCAGCGCATCGGCTCTGCTCTGAGCGCTCCGCGATGAAGAGCGCGACCCGTACGACCCCGCTGATCCGGTTGCGAGGCGCAGCCTTCGGATACGCGGGCGAGCGCATCGTGTCCGGCGTGGACCTGGACGTCGATGCCGGGCGATTCTTCGGCATCGTGGGGCCGAACGGCGCGGGCAAGACCACGCTGTTCCGCGGCATCCTCGGGCTCTTGCCCGTGCTGGCGGGTAGCTGCGCGCGCGCACCGGGCCTGGTCTGTGGCTACGTACCGCAACGCGAGAGTCTGGACGCGGGCTATCCGCTCTCGGCTCTCGAGGTGGTCGAGATGGGCGCCTATCGGCGGCTGAACGCGCTGCGGCGGCTCGTGCGCGGTGAACGCGAAGCGGCTCTCGGTCTGCTCGCGCGCATGGGACTCGGCGCGGAGCAGCATACGCCCTTCTCCGCGCTCTCGGGGGGCCAGCGCCAGCGCGTGCTGCTCGCGCGCGCGCTGCTCACGCGCCCGGACGTGCTCCTGCTCGACGAGCCCACCAGCGGCGTCGATCGGGGGGCCCAGGAGCAGATCCTGCGACTCCTGCGCGAGCTGCACCAGGAAGGCCTCGCGATCCTGCTCGTGAGCCACCAGCTGGCGCTCGTGCGCGAGTCGGTGGGGGAGGTCTTGGTCGTGACGAATGGGCGCGTGCAGTGCGGCGATCCGCGCGAGCTCCTGGCGCCCGAGCGCCTGGACGCGCTCTTCGGCGCGGGGGCGGAGTCGGGCTGATGGACATCACCTGGGCCGAGCGCCTCGACCTCTTCCGCTACCCGATCCTGGCGGCGTTGGCGGCCGGGATCGTGTGCCCGCTGGTCGGCGCGCTTTTGTGGCTGCGGAGAACGAGCTTCTACGGCATCACGCTTCCGCAGTTCTCGGCCGCGGGCGTGGTGTTCGGCTACGTGCTCCTGCCGTGGTGGATGGGGACCATCGGGCTCGGCGGGCTCACGCTCGACGAGGCCCTCGACGATCCGCACGCGCTGATGAACTACCTACTGACGTGGGCGGCGGCGGCGTGTCTGGCAGGTCTGTTCGCGCTGGTGTGGCTCGGGCGCGGTGGGCGCGGCAGCGAGATCGGGCGAGTGGCGGCGGCCTTCGCACTGGCCAACGCCGCCACCTACGTGTT
>JABFRZ010000090.1 GCA_013140785.1 Planctomycetota bacterium
GGGGAGGCCCAGGCGCGCGAGCTCGGGCTCGAGCTCGCGCGCGAGCTCCTCTGCCAGGCTCAGCGTCACCTCGAAGCCCGCCACGTCACTCCCACGCGCGCGCGCGGCGCGCAGGAGCTCGATGCGAACGCGCCGGACGCGGCGGTAGGCGAGGTCGCGCACGGCCTCGCTCTCTCCGCCGAGCTCGCCCAGCATCGCGCGCTCGGCGTTCGTGCCCTGGGCCGCGATCGCGCGCAGGAGGAAGGCGAGCACGTCCCGCTCGGCCAGGTCCGCGCGCGCGAGGAACGCGACCTGGGCGCGCTCCTCGTCGGAGAGGAGCACCGGGATTCCCACGCGCAGGAGCCCGAGGTTCACGCGCGCGTCCTCGACCGCCATCAGATAGCGCAGGTCGTAGTCGACCTCGGGGAGCTCCGGCGGCGACCACTTCACGTGCCCGAGCTCGTGGCGCGCGACGCTCTGGGCGCCCGCGACCAGCGGCACGAGCAGCTTGCGCTCGATCAGGCTCGTCATGCCGTTGGTCGGGAGCCAGGTCTTGCCGGTCGTGTCGATGATCGAGTACGGGCTCGGGTTGGGGAGCGGCTCGGCCAGCTCGGGGAAGGGTTTGTGCTGTGCGGGGACGTTGCGGGTCATGGTCGTTCTCCTTTGTTTGTTGGCGCCGTTCTTGGTTGGGTTGGCTGAGGTCAGTTCTGGGCTTCACCGAGCAGCAGGCCGTCGAGCACCATGGCGCCGCGCGTCGGACCGAACACCGCGAGGACGGCGTACTCGAGTCCGAACTCGGGCAGGAGCCGCTGCACGCTGAGCCAGCCGCGGAGGCTGATCCGCCTATCGGGCTCGAGCGTGAAGGAGCGCAGCGCCGGGCCGCGCAGACGCTCGTCGAGCTGCGCCAGCGCCGCGGGGTGTGGTTCGCGCACCTCGATGATCACGTCGAAGCGGTCGCGCAGGGCCTCGGGCAGGTCCTCGGGCGGGAGATTGTCGGTACAGAAAAGTTGGAAGCCGTGCGCCGGCCGCACCGTCTCCCCCGTGGGCAGGGTCAGGCGCGCCGTGTCGAGGTTCTCGAGCAGGGGATGGAGCATCGAGAGCACGTCGGCCGAGCCGTGGCTCAGCTCGTTGATCACCAGACGCGCGCCCTCGCGCATCGCCTGCGTGGCCGGGCCATCGTGCCAGGGCATCTCGCGCCCCTTGGGCAGGTAGTGCCCGCGGATCTCGGCCCCCGCGGTTTCCTCGGTGACGGTGAGCGCGTACAGCGCGCCGCCGAGGCCGAGGTGGTAAGCGGCGAAGGTCTTGCCCATGCCGGGCTTGCCCCAGAGATAGGCCGTGCGGACGTTGCGCGAGCACAAGACGCGCTCGATGAAGCCCCAGTCGGTGGCGCGGCCGGAGGGCTTGGTGGTCGTCGTCGTTTCACGGGCGGAGCGGCGAGAGGAGGTGGACATTGGTTCTAGTCTCCGAGAGGTGTCGTGGGTGGGAGCTTCAGCAGGCTCGCGCGCGAAGCTACCGGCCGCGAGTCTCGGCGGCGGGATGAACCGAAGCGTGCGTGCGGGCGCGCAATGACTCGCGGGAGGTGCGCGCGTTTCGGGACGAAAGCTCGTCGCGAAGCCGGCCCGAAAAAGAACAGGAGCCGCCGAGGCCTGCGCCCCGGCGGCTCGTCGCGGTTGCCATGCGGCTCACGTCCGGTCAGACCTGGAACGCGAGCGCCGGCTCGAGCTCGGGCTCCGCCCGCGGCGCGCCCTCCGTTTCCTCGTGGACCAGGATCGGCTCGATCTTCCAGTCCATGCAGAAGCGCAGGTCGGTGGACTCGGGGCGGATCTCGCCCAGCTCGAGCTCGGCCACGACGAAGCCCGGCTTGCGGAGCAGGTGCTTGAAGTCGTGCGCGAGCCGGTAGGCCCAGATCACCGTCCCGATTCCGTCTTGCCCGAACGCGCAGTAGAAGCGCGGGCCGTTCTCCCAGGCATGGGCGAGGTGGATGAGGAACAACGCGGTGCGGCCCTCGACGCGGGGCGTGTGCGTGCCGTGGCCATCGTGCGCATTGAGACCGGTGTAGGGGGCACCCCAGCCCTTCTGGCGAAAGGTCATCTCGCGCCGGTCCTCGAAGCCGGGCTTCATCCAGGGGTGCATGCTCTCGGCGAGCAGCATGTGGGTCCGGGCGCTCCAGGTGATGTAGCGCTTGCAGGCCGCGAAGAGCAGCTTCTCCAGGCTCGTGTTGGCGAGCTGGATCTGGCGTTTCGGGCCCTCCTTGCGGTCGCTGAAGGGCGGGCGCATGCACTGCAGCAGCGCGTCGCGCTCGGCGACGTAGGAAATGTCCATCTCGAAGGGCCGGTCGGCCGGCCACCCGGGCGGGGACTGGTTGAAGATCGTCTCGCCGTGGCGGTAGCCGAGCTCCTGGATCGCGTTCTCCAGCTCGTTGATCGCGCACAGATCGCGGAACTGGTGCAGCTTCTTGGGCCTGGACTTGTCGTGGAGGGCGAGCGGGTAGGTGACGGGGTGGATCCGCGGAATCGAACTCATGGCTGTTGGCCTCAGGGGTTGTGGGTCAGCAGTCGGGGCGAACTTCGGGGCGAACTAGTGCGCGCGCCGCGCGGCGTTTCACCGGCGACGCTCGCCGCTCGCGCGAATGCTCGCGCGCGAGTCGGCGCGCGTGGTCGAGCCGTGCGCGCGGATGGCCTGGGGACGACAGCGCACACGCTCACTCACCGAGAACTGCCACGACTTGACCTGTTCCTGCCACATCGTCATGGCCACCGTCGCGTCACCGGCGCCGCGCGCGCTCGGAAGGGACGGGATCGGCGCGCGGGTTGTTCCTTCGTCGTGCGCTCTTCTTCGCGCACCCGTCTGCGCGAGGCCGCGCCGCGGTCCGCGCGCGCTGCACGTGGGACTGTGTGCATGAACTACGTTCTGTCGTCCCACGGCGCGACTCCGCGTGGCAGAATGGAGACAGGAGAAACCCAGCGCATGACACGTTCACGCAAGCCCAAGCCCTTCCGCGGCATCAGCGAGGCCGAGCTGGAAGTACTGCAAGCCCTCTGGAAGGCCCCCGGCGCCCCGAACGAGCTCCAAGAGCGCCTCGCGAAATCGGGACCCGACTGGGCCTACACCACGGTGCAGACGTTGCTCCACCGCCTGCTCGCGAAGGGCTTCGTGGCGCGCAAGAAGGCGGGCGTGGCCCAGATCTACTCGGCGGTCTTGGACCGCAACGAGCTCGTGGCCCGCCACATGACCGACCTGGCCGAGCGCCTGTGCGCCGGCTCGATGTCGCCGCTGCTCCTCTCCTTGGTCAAGACCAAGCGTTTCACGCGCGGAGAGCTGGCGCGCTTCCGCGAGCTGCTCGAGGAGGGCGACGGCGTCGAGAAGAGGGGCGAGAAGAAGTAGCCATGTTCACCTGGCTGTGCTTCAACACCCTGTGCGCGCTGCCGCTGGCCCTGGCGGCGCTGCTCGTGCGGCGCCTCCCGCGCGTGACGCCGGCCGTGGAGCACCTCCTGTGGCTCCTCGTGCTCGTGCGCCTGGTGCTGCCGCCGCTCTCCTTCGATCTCGCGACGCCCGTGGCGAGTTCGAGCAGCGCCGCGATCGTCTCCTCGGCCGCTCCGGGCCTCGGCGACGTGCTCGTGGCCCGCGCCACGCGCCTCCTGGGCACGAACTGGTCCACCTGGGCCTCGCGCGGGCTGCTCGCGTTGTTCCTCGCGACACTCGCCTGGGTCGTCCTGCGCGAGCTCCTGCGCGTGCGCGCCGTCGAGCGCTGCGTGCGCCGTTCCGGCGGGGGGCGCGGGCGTCTCGAGGCGCACGTGCGCGCCGTCGCGGCGGGTCTGGGAGTGTCCGCGCCGCCCGTGCGCGTGTTGCCGGAGGCCAGCGGGCCGTTCTTGTGGAACCTCGGCAGGCCTATCTTGGTGCTGCCCGCGGCCGAGCCGCTGCCCGCGCCCACGGTGCTGGCCCACGAGCTCGCGCACCTTCGCCGGCGCGACCACTGGACGGCCTGGCTCGAGCTCCTGGTGCAGGCGCTGCACTTCTGGAACCCGCTCTTCTGGTTCGCGCGGCGCCAGCTCCACCGCGCGGCCGAGCTGGCCTGCGACCAGTGGGTGGTCGCGCGCTTCCCCGCCGAGCGCCG
>JABFRZ010000046.1 GCA_013140785.1 Planctomycetota bacterium
TTGCGCGGGTTCGCCGCACCCGCGAGGAGCAGCAGCAGGCGACCCTCGGGCGCGGCCAGCGCGCGCGCGTGGGCGAGCAACGCAACGCGCGTCTCGAAGGTTGCGAGCGTCTCGTCGCGCTTCCACTCGAGCAAGGGCCGACGCAGGAGCTCCTCGGGCAGCTGGTGTCGGCGCACGACGAACGAGAGCGCGAGCCCGGCTGGACTGCGTGCGCGCTCGGACAGAGCAGCCTCCAGTTCGCTCTCGAGCTCGTCCAGCCCACGCCGACGCTCGAAGCCATGCGCCTGGGCCGCGATCTCGCGCCCGAGCCGCTGCCAAGCGAGCAGCGCGATCCACTCGTCGCGGCCCTGGCGCGGCAGCCCGAGCTGCATGAGGCCGAAGCCGCGCATGCGTCTCGAGAGGTAGCGCCGGCAGCGCTCCAGCGCTTCTGCGCGCGCGAGGCTCTGGGGCAGGAGCAGCTCGTGCACACGGCGCATTCTAGAGCCACGGGCCGACGCTGGAACTTGTCTCTCGCCGCGGGCGACGGTCTCATTGAGCGCCATGGCGAGCCAATGCCGGCGGTGAGCTCGATGCGCGCGCTGGAACGCCCCGAGCGTGAGAGCGAGGCCCTGGCCGAGGAACTTGCGGCGCGCGGCGCGGCCGGCCGGCCACTCGCGATCGTGCTGGGCTCGGGGCTCGGAGGTCTGGTCGAGCGACTCGCCGTGCGCTGCGTGATTCCGGGCGCGGAGCTAGAGCACCTGCCGCGGCCGCGCGTACAAGGCCATGCGGGCGAGATCGTGTTGGGCGAACTCGGCGGAGTGCCAGTCATCATCCAGAGCGGGCGCGTGCATCTCTACGAGGACAGGAGCCCGTTCGAGGTCACGCGTTTCGTGCGCGCCCTTGCGCGGCTCGGCGTGCGCGCGCTCCTGCTCACCAATGCCGCGGGCGGACTCGTGGCGCAATGGGCTCCGGGGACGTTCCTGTGCCTCACGGATCACCTCAACCTACAGGGCCGTAGTCCGCTCTTCCGCGGCGAGGGCTCGCGCGCGAGCCCCTACGACGAGGAACTCGGAGCGCTCCTCGAGCAGACGGCGCGCGCGCACCACATCGCGTTGGAGCGCGGCGTCTACGCGGGGCTGCTCGGGCCGTCGTACGAGACCCCCGCAGAGATCCGGGCCCTGCGGGCACTCGGAGCGCACGCGGTCGGCATGAGCACGGTGGCCGAGGCGAACGCGGCGCGCGCGGCTGGCCTACGCGTTGTTGCCCTCGCGTGCATCGCCAATCCCGCGGCGGGACTCGGGGTCGAGTCGCTGCGGCACGAGGACGTGCTGTGGGTCATGCGGCGCTCGGCGGAGAGGCTCGCCGTTCTGCTGGAGCGCGTTGGACCAGCTTGGGCGCCGCTGCTCTCACGCTGATCCGGCGCGGTCAAGGTTCGAACTCGGCCAACAGCTCGAGCGAAGCCGAGGTACCGAGGCGCGTGGCGCCAGCGGCCAGGAGCTCGCGCGCGAAGCTCGCCGTGCGCACGCCGCCCGAGGCCTTTACGCCCACCCGAGCGCTCACGTTCGCGCGCAGGAGCTCGACGTCCGCGCGCGTCGCGCCACGCGGACCGAAGCCCGTGCTGGTCTTGACGAAGTCGGCTCCGGCCGCCTCCGCAAGCTGACACGCGATGACGATCTCAGCTCGGGTCAGGAGACCCGTCTCGAGGATCACCTTGACGAGCACGCGCGCCGGCCGTGCCTCCGCGACCACGCCTTCGATGTCGAGCGCGACGGAGGCGTGCTCACCCGCACGCAGCGCGCCGAGTTGCAACACCATGTCGAGCTCGCGCGCGCCGTCCTCGAGGGCCTGGCGCGCTTCTCGCACCTTCACGAGCGGATGGCTCGCGCCCAGCGGGAAGCCCACCACCGCGCACACGCCCACGCGCGAACCCCGCAGCCACTCGGCGCAGCGCCGTGCGTTCACGCCGTTCACACACACGTTGGCGAAGCCGCGCTCGCGCGCCTCGTCGCACAGACGTTCGATGTCGGCCGGGGTAGCGCCGGGAGCGAGCAGTGTGTGATCGATCACCGCCGCGAGCTCGCGTGCGCTCCACTCGCGTCGAGGGTCCGGCCCCATGGGCCGCGCAGGATAGATCAGGGCTCGGCGGAGGGCTTCGCGAGCCAGCCATCCTGGCGCAGGAACTGGACGATCGCGAACTCGTCCTGCACGCACGAGCCGTTCGTGAGGAAGGCCAGGTTTTCGCACTCGATGCCCTCGACCGAGCACGCGGCGCCCGCTATCCGCAGGACGTCCAGCACACGGTCTTCGAGCCGCCGCTCCTTGGGGTACTCGAAGACCAGGTCCGTGCCACCCGCTTCGACGGCCGAGAAGTCGAGCTCCACGCCACCGAGATCGTGACACGCGCGCAAGTTCACCGCCAGGCCTTCACCAGCGAAGACCGAGCGCGAGAGCAACGCCCTCAAGCGCGCCCCGTCGTGCGCGCGCATTCGCAGCTCTTGCACCTCGATGCCCGGCCGGGAGAGATCTGGGCGCGGGAAGATCGCCAACTGGCGTGGCTCACGCGCGAGCCGCTCGATTCGCGGCCGCCAGAACTCCGGATCCATCAAGAGATGCCGCGAGGCGTCTCCGGTCAAACCCATGCGGGCGCCGAGCCAAGACGCTTCGATCCGAGAACGTGGTTTGTTGGAAAAGCTCGTGTTGGGGCCCTCAACGAGCTACGGCCTGTGCCAGCCCGACTCGGCCACGCCGCGGTCCCTGGAGAGCGCCGACTTGCCACCCGGAAACGGGTTCCCTGGCGGGCCCTGTTCCGTGTTCCTATCATTCGGGCGCCCCGCCGCCAGCCCTCCAGAACGGCGGGCGCGGCAACCCCTTGCGACTCCGGAGAGCGATGCTGGCAGGCCTATTCCTGTCTCTTCCCACGGCGAGCCAACCGCGCGTTTCCGCCGTCCAATCTCCCGCGCCGGGTCAGACCCTTGCCATCCGCGCCCAGCGAGTGATTGTTCGCCCGGGAGAAGAACTCTCGAACGGCACGATCCTGATCGAGCGCGGGGTGATCTCCGCCATCGGCACGGACGTCCCCATCCCAGAGGGGGCGCGGGTGATCGAGGGCGCGGTGGCCTGCTCGGGCTTCGTCGATCCGTGGTCGAGCCTCGGCCTCGATCCGGCCAGCGCCGGGGAGCTCGCTCCGACGGCGGCCACGCGCACAACGGACGCTCTCGACCCCTGGTACCTGCCAGAGTGGCGTCGGGAGGCTCTCCAGGCCGGAGTGACGGCCGCTCGCCTGCAAGTTGGCCGCAGCGCGCCCATGGCCGGGATCGGTGCCCTCGTGCACACGGATGAGGGCACGAAGCCGGCCGTCGTGCTGGAGGATGCCTGCCTTGCGGGCAGCGTTGGCCTTTCCCGCGGCGGTCGCGCGCCGGACGTGTTCGACCGCATCGCCGAGGTCGATCGCCTGGTCGGGGCGCTCGAGAAGGGCCGCCGTTACCGCGAGTCCGAGGTGACCTTCAAGAAGGAGCTCGCCGATTGGCTCGCGGCCATCGCCGAGAAGGTCACCGAGCTCGAGAAGGACTTCAAGAAGGCCAAGAAGGACCGCGAGAAGGAGCAGAGCGAGGCCAAGGAGAAGAGCAAGGAGTTCAAGGAGGAGAAGTACAAGGAGGACAAGAAGCCGCGCAAGGTGCGTCCGGATCCGGATGACGACGCGTTGGCTCGCGCGGTCGAGGGCGAGATCCCGTTGGTGGTCGAGGTGCACCGCGCCAGCGAGATCCAGAGACTCCTCGAGAAGACCAAGCCCTTCGATCGGCTGCGCCTGGTGATCGCCGGGGGCACCGAAAGCCTCGCCTTCGCCGAGGAACTCGTCGAGCGTTCCATCCCCGTCCTGCTCTGGCCCACCCCGATGGGCTCCAACCGGCCCGACGAATACCGGGACCACGATCCGGCCCTGGCGGGCGAGCTGGCCCGCGCCGGGGTACGTGTCCTGATCGGCACCGGCGGTGGCGACGAGACGCGCGAGCTGCGCTTCCTGGCCGCGCTGGCCGTCGGGCATGGCATGGAGCGCGAGGCCGCGCTCGCGGCGATCACGACGATCCCGGCGCAGGTCTTCGACGCTGCCGA
>JABFRZ010000278.1 GCA_013140785.1 Planctomycetota bacterium
GAGTCGGCGCGCGCCCGGTCCAGGGATTCCCGCGCGTGCGTCTTGGCCGCGTCGCGCACGAGCTGCGCGCGCAGCGCCAGCGCGCGGCCGTCTTCTGGCCTCAGCGCCAGCGCGCGCTCGACGGCTCGCAAGCCCTCCTCGGACTCGTCGGTCGCACGCGTTGCGGCAGCGCGCGCGAGCTCGGCCTCGAAGCGGCGCCGCGCCTGCATTCGCTGGCCGATCAGCAGGCCGAGGAAGGCGAGCCCGAGCACGAGCGCCACGCCCGCGGCGGCGCTCGTGCCGCGATTGCGGCGTGTCCACTTCACGACGCGCGTGAACGACCCCGGTGGGCGGGCAGCGATCGGGCGCATCTCGAGCAGTGCCGCGAGATCGCGAGCGAAGGCTTCCGCGCTCGCGTAGCGCCGCGCGGGGTCCTTCTCCAGCGCCTTGAGCAGCACCGTCTCGAGGTCGCGCGAGATTGCCGGCGCGAGCACGCGCGGGCGGAGCGGCTCGCGCGTGAGGATCCCATGGAAGACCTCGGCGCTGCTTGCGCCCTCGAACGGCGGCTGGCCGGTCAGGCACTGGTACAGCGTGGCGCCGAGCGAATAGACGTCCGTGCGCGCGTCAATCGTCTTGCCGCGTGGGTCCACCTGCTCGGGCGAGGCGTAGTAGGGCGTGCCGCGGAACGAGCCGCTGGCGCTGAGCGCGCTCGCGTCGGCGAGCTGCGCCAGGCCGAAGTCCAAGAGACGCGCGCGTCCGTCCAAGCCGATGCGCACGTTGGACGGCTTCACGTCGCGGTGCACGACGCCCTGGGCGTGAGCGGAGCTCAGCGCCTCGGCCAGCTCGCGCCCCCAGCGCACGACACGCGTCGGCTCGAGCCGCGGACCCTCCGCGCGCAAGAGCTCGTCGAGGCTCTGGCCCTCGAGGTACTCCAGCGCGAGGAAGCGCACGCCCTGCTCTTCGCCCGCGGCGTACACGCCGACGATGCCCGGGTGTTGCAGTTGCGCGACGGCGCGCGCCTCGCGCTCGAAGCGCCGCGCCGCGGTGGCGTCGCCGGCGAGCTCGGGGCGCATCAGCTTCAGCGCCGTCAGGCGCCGCAGGGACTCCTGGCGCGCCAGATAGACGACGCCCATGCCGCCCGCGCCGAGCCTTCGCAGCAGTTGAAAATCGCCCAAGCGTTCGAAGGGCAGACGCTCCGCGTCGCTCGCGCCGGCGAAGATCCGCGCGCGCACCGCCAAGCGCTCGCGCTCCGCCGCGGACAGTTCCGGATGGCGCGCGAAGAGGCCCTCCAAGTCCGGCGCTTCCCCGCGCAAGACGAGCTCGACGAGCTCCTCGAACACCGCTTCGATCCGCTCGTGCTCGTCAGCCAATCTCCCGGGAGCCTAGCTAACTCCCGTGCCGGATGTCTTGCTCCACGAGGCGGTCGAGCAGCGTGTCTTCGACGAGCTCATGCTCGCGCAGCGCGCGGAAGAGCTCCCCCAGCTCACGCGCGCACTGCTCGAACTCAGGGCCGTCCGGCCTGTCGATGTGGCTCGCGACTTCCAGGATGCGGCGCATGCGCTCCAGGAAATCACGGTGCTGCGCGAGCATGACCGTGGCCTGCTGGCGCAAACCGGAGTCGTGCTCTCGGTAAACCTCGAAGAGGCCACCCTTCTCCTCCAGGGCGAAGTGCGCCCGCACCTGGGAGTAGAAGGACTCGAGCAGCCGCAGCAGGCCTTCGGTGGAGGTGGTTTCTGCTCGTCGGACTCGCTCCAGATCGCCCTCGATCTCCTCGATCAAGGAGCGATAGGACAGGTGGTCGCAAGCGACGCGCATCGCGAAGCTGATGTCCAGTTTCTTCATGGTCACGACCCGATCACCCGACTTCGCCATGAGCTCACTCGTCACGCAAGCGCGTCCCGTCGGGCACCACCTCGATCGCTTCGCCGCAGATCTCGCGATGGAAACGGGCCAGCTCGCGCTCGTCGAACTCGTCCCAACCCTTGCAGGGCGCGTGCGATGATTTCTCGTGAGCGACGTCGCAGGGCAGCTTCCCAGCGCCGATGTCCTGGTGGCCGAGCTGGCAGCGGTTGGCCTGCAGCTCCAGATGTGCGCGGTGCAGCCCCGGATCGCGCTTCAACTGTGGAAAGCGTCGTTCCAGCTCCGGCCGACTCCACTGGGAGAAGCCGCGACAGAAGATCCCGCGCCACGCGGCCACGCGGCACAGCGAGTTCTCCTGGTCCGCCATCCGCAGGAGCACTTCTCTCAGCTCATCGATGGCCTGACCGCGGGTGACTTGTCTCATGGCGTCGTCCTTGGAAGCGCTCTCCTGCCCAAGTCGACACCATGCCAAGGGGATCGGGAGGATCCAGAGTGCGTATTCGCCGAGGAAGATGGGGGTAGAGCCTCGTTAGGATGAGCGCTGGCGCTCAGCCACCGCGATGTCCGACGAACCCCTGCCTGCGGCCGCGGAGCCGGCTCCCGAGACCAGCCAGAAGGTGGACTTCCCCTGCGCGAACTGCGGGGCGAAGACGACCTGGGATCCCGAGCACGACATGCTCGCGTGCGAGTACTGCGGCACGAAGACGCCGGTGCCGCGCGGCGAGGGCACGATCGTGGAGCGCGCGCTGGAGGATGCCGGCACGGCGGCGCGCGGGCTCGGGCTCGAGCTGCGCGCGGCGAAGTGCGCCAACTGCGGCGCGCGCGTGTGCTTCAGCACCAGCTCGACGGCCGAATGCTGCGTCTACTGCGGCTCGTCGAACGTGCTGGCGCAGGAGGCGAACCGCAACGCGCTGCGGCCCGAGTCGCTCGTGCCGCTCGACCTCTCGCGGAAGCAGATCGAGGAGAGCTTCCGGAAGTGGGTGCGCTCGCTGTGGTTCCGGCCGAGCGAGCTCAAGCAGACGAAGCACCTCAACGCGCTCGGCATCTACGTCCCGTTCTGGACCTTCGACTGCCGCGTGCACTCGGACTGGACGGCGGATGCGGGCCACTACTATTACGTGACCGTGCCCAGGATGGTCGTGGTCAACGGCAAGCCACGGATGAGCATGGTGCAAGAGCGCCGCGTTCGCTGGGTCCCGGCCTTCGGCCGGCGCGACGATGCCTACGACGACGAGCTCGTGTGCGCCTCGGGCCTCGCGCCCGAGCTGATGCGCAAGCTCGGCGGCTTCGAGACCCGGGCGCTGGTGCCGTACAGACCTGAGTACCTGGCCGGCTGGCACGCGGAGGAGTATCAACTCGACCTCGAGCAGGGTTGGGCGCGCTCGCAGGCAACCGTGGTCGAATCCCAGAAGAGCCGCTGCGCCGGCGACGTGCCCGGCGACACGCACCGCAACCTGCGCGTCCAGAACACGATCACCGGCGTGCGTTGGAAGCACGTGCTGCTGCCGGTGTGGAGCCTGCAGTACCGCTTCAAGAG
Organism: Planctomycetota bacterium; assembly: GCA_013140785.1. Lineage (GTDB taxonomy): Bacteria > Planctomycetota > UBA1135 > UBA1135 > JABFRZ01. The sequence goes on from JABFRZ010000278.1 coordinate 3,377, forward strand.
CGAGACCTACACCGTGCTCGTCAATGGCCAGACGGGCTGCGTGGCGGGCAAGGCCCCGATCTCGTGGGCCAAGGTCGCGCTGCTCGTGCTGATCGTCGGGCTCGTGGCACTGGCCGCGGTCGCCGTGCTCGCGGCCGGCGGCATGGGCTGATGTCGTGAGCGCGCGCTTCCCCGCGCGCGCAAACGTAGAATCCGCGCCTCGCGAGGCGCTGCGCGCGCTCCGCACGACCCGAAGCACTTCGCACGAAAGGCAGTCGTTGCACGTTCCGCGCTCGTGGTGCAAGGCCGTTGGTCAGGCCGAGAATGACCAGGGCAAGAAGCTCGCGCTCTCCGTGTGGGGCTGGGGCGCGGACGAGTCCGAGGCGCGCAGTCGAGCCGGAGAACGCTTGCAACGCCAGATCGAGCGCATGCGCGGCGGCGGAGCCCTCGGCGAGTACGAGTACGCCACGCATCCGTTGCGCGAGGAGATCCTGCAAGCACCGGGGCCGGGCGCGCTGCTCACGCGCAATCGCTACGGCGCCGTGGTGCTCAATGCGGCCGGGCTGCTCGTGTTGGACATCGATCTGCCGCCCATGGGAGCGCTGCGGCGGCTCGGGCGGCTGTTCGGAAAGCCCGACCCGGCCGAGGAGGCCCAGGCGCGCTTGCGTGCGAGCCTGCGCGAGGCCGCGCCCGCGAGCACCTTCCGGCTCTACCGCACGGC
>JABFRZ010000074.1 GCA_013140785.1 Planctomycetota bacterium
CTTCGCGGGCCAGACCACGGCGCAGGCCGCCGTTCGCCTGCTCGCGCCGAGCAGCCAGGACTCCTTCGGCGCCGCGCTGTCCGCCGGAGACGTCACCGGCGACCAGCTGGCCGACATCGTCGTCGGCGCACCCTTGCGTGGCAGCTCGAGCGCGGGCGCGGTGTACATCTTCCGCGGCGGGCCGGACCTCGCCAGCACCACGGCCGCCTCGGCCGAGGTCGAGCTCGACGGCGACTCCAGCGACGACCACCTGGGCAGCAGCGTGGGCGTGGGCGACTTCGACGGCGACGGCATCGGCGACCTCTTCCTCGGCGCACCCGACGCGCGCAGCGGGGGGGTGACGGGCGGAGCGCTGTACTTCCTGCGCGGTGGTCCGACGCTGGCCTCGCGCTCGGTGGACCAGGACTCGGTCGAGCTCGGGGCCGAGGGCTCGGGCGATCGCCTTGGCCAGGTGCTGGCCGTAGGCCATGCCGACGGAGACGCCCGCGCCGACCTTCTCGTCGGAGCGCCGCAGCACGACGTGCCGGCCTCGAACGCGGGCCGCGCCTACCTGCTCCTCGGCGGGGCGCTCCAGGACGGTCTGATCGGCCAGCGCGCTTTCGCGATCCTGATGGCCGAGAGCGGCTCCGGCGACCAGTTCGGGGCCGGCCTGGCACTCGCCGACCTCGACGGGGACGGGCGTGACGAGCTCATCGTGGGCGCACCGTTCAGCAACGGCGGCGCCACGGACTCTGGGAGAGCGCACGTGTTCCTGGGCGCGGCGCTGCAGGCCGCGCGCTCGGCCGGCGCCGACGACGTGACCTTCACGGGCACGAGCGCGGGCCAGGCGCTCGGCCGGGAAGTCGGCAGCGCGCGCTGACGCCGGAGAGTCTCGCGGAACCCAGGCTGGCCCCGCTCCCCACCCGCGCCGCACAATGCGCCCGTGCTGCCGGTCCAGCTGTTCGCGGTGAGCGCGCGCGGGCCCGTCCCTCTGCCCGTGCGCGCCGGAGCGAGGAACGCTCACGAGCTCTTCGACGAGCTGCCGCTCGGGGTCTACTCCGCCTTGCGCACCTTCGAGCACGAGCGCTTCCTCGGCCTCGAGCAACATTTCGAGCGCACCGACCGCTCGCTCGCGCTCTTGGGTTGGCCGGAGCGGCTGGACCGCTCACGCTTGGCCAGTGCCATCGACCGCTGCGCGCGCGCCTATCCCGGCCCCGAGGCCTTCGTGCGCTTCGATGTCTTGGCCTCACCCGCGCGCGCGCTCGGCAGCGAGGAGCGCACGCTGCTCGCGCTCGCGCCGCTGACCGCCGTGCCGGAAGCCTACCTGCGCGAGGGCGTGGTCGTGCGCCACTCGCCGCTCGCGCGCCCGAATCCGCTGGTCAAGGTGGCGAGCTTCGTGGTCGCGCGCCGACCCTATCCGCTCGGGGCTAGGGACGCGTACGAGCATCTGATCCTGGACGCCGAGGGCCGCATCCTGGAGGGCACAAGCTCCAACTTCGTCGCGCTCGCGGGCAAGAGCCTGCGCCTGAGCGGCGACCTGGCCCTGCAGGGCGTCACGCAGCGCATCGTTGCGACGCTCGCGCGCGCGCAAGGCTTCGAGGTCGTGCACGCGCCGCTCGGCGCGCACGAGCTGTCCGGAATCGACGAGGCCTTCCTGACCGGCTCGACGCGCGGCATCGTGCCGGTGGTCGCGGTCGAGGAGCAGCGCATCGGCTCGGGCCGTCCAGGCCCGTGGACGCTACGCCTGACCCAGGCCTACGCCGAGCACGCGCGCCAGCACGCGCGCCCCGCCGTCGGCTGAAACGGACGGGCTGCAGAGAGCGCGGTCGAAACGTTCCCGCGGCCGCGTTCCAGAGAGGCCCATCGAAGGCCGGAGCTCAGAAGAGCTCGAGGAGGCGCTCGACCAGGGCGGCATCGACCTCGGCCACGAGCTCGCTCCCCACCAGACACAGGGTCGTACCCTCGCGCGCGCGCGCGAAAATGAAGCGGTACGGATCCCCTTGCGTCGGCCGCACCAGGACGGCGAGCACGATCTCGTGCGGCGGCGCCGCGTCGAGCCAGCGAACGGCGCCCAGGTTGAGCAGCCCGTCCAGCGACTGCACGAAGTCCGGCGGGGCCTGGATCGATTGGCCCTTTGGCTGCCACACGTTGTCGCCGGTGTTGACGAACACGTAGGTCTTGCCCGCGTGCTCGAGCTCGAGCGCGCGCACCTCGGACTCCTGGATCTGGTGCAGCTTGCGCGAACGGAAGGCGTCCAGCGGGCGCAGGCACAACGCGCTCACGCTGGCGTCGATCAAGGCCACGACCTCGTCGCCGAGGCGCAGGAATTGGAGCCCCTGGGCGCCGCTGGCTGGATCGCGCGTGGGCCGGCCGAGGGCTCCGCCTTGCAGCGTGCCGTCCTTGAGCACGAGTGTGAAGCCGAGCGGCGGGTTGCTCGGCTCGAAGAGCTCGCCCGGCAGATGTTCGGCCAGCTGAACCTTCTCGAGCAGCGCCAGGGCTTCCTCGATGGCGGCGGGATTGCCCGGCTGGCTCGGCCCTACCTCGGCCGCCCCAGCGGGCACCGTCTCGCTCGCGGCCACCTCGTGCACGCGCCAGTCCTTGCGCTCGCGCGTGAGAACGCGCCGCGCGCCACCGCCTTCGAGTTCGAGGCGCGTCACGTCGCTGCGCAGCGCGCGCACCACCAGCTGGTCGAAGAACAGGCTGGCCGGACTCGCTAGGAGCTCGATGTCGCGCGCGCGCACCTCCCAAACGTGGGCGAATCCGCGCCGCTGACAGAACCAGACCACCTCGCTCAACGGGCGGGGTTCGACCAGCTCGGGACTCCCGAACTCGAGCACCACCGGCCCGCTCGCGAGCGCTTCCAGCTCGAGCGTGAAGGCCGGCGCGGCCAAGCCCCAGCGCGCCAGGTCGCGCGGGGAGTCGTCCACAAAGCGCTGGGCCGAGAGTTCGCAAGCGCCGCGCACCAAGAGCCCGACCGCGCTCGGATCGAGGCTGACGGCCGGCGGCGTGGCGCGCTTCCAACCGTCGGGTGTGTCCAATGCGTCGAAGGCCAGGTCCTCCAGCGCCCCGTCCGCGACGCGTTGCACCTGCCCCTGGCGGCGGATCGAGATCACGTCTTCGGCCCCGAGCCCGGTCGCGCGCCGTTCGCGGTAGTCGTCCGGATTGCGGTCCAGCGTGGTCGTGAGCGAGCGCGTGGTGCGGAACACGTCCGAGCCACCGGCTGTCGCGTTCGGGTGCCCGGGCACGCGCGCGTACACCAGCGCGGGATCGTGGTCGAGCGCGCCGAGCTCGACGCGCAGCGTGCGCTCGCCCACGTCCTCCACCTGGATCAACTCGAGCACGACCAGCGGCGGCTCGAGCCCGACTTCCTCGAGCTCGACCTCGGGCGCGGGCGCGCCGCGCGCGCTCTCGAGGCTCTGCAGCAGCATGCGCACCAGCGCGCTCTGGGCCGGGTAGGCCAGCGGGTCGGTCATGAACCAACGCCCGGCCGCGTCGCGCTCGAACTTCAGCTGCAAGCCGCGCTCGAGGTGGTCCACGCGCAGCGCGCGCACGCGCTCGCTCGAAAGGTCGGGACAGAGCGGGTACTCGGCCAGCTCCGGGCCGCCGCGCGCGACCTCTTTCTCCTTCTGGAGCCACAAGAAGGCGAGCAGCGCGAACAGCGCCACGAGCCCGAGCAAGGTTCCCTTGGCCATCGCTCAGCTCCTGCGCCGCAGGAAGATGGCGAGCCCGATCGCGGCGCACACTCCGGGCAAGCCCAGCAGGAGTGAATAGGTCAGGATCGGGCGCGCGCGGCTGCGCTGGAAGTCGAGGAAGCTCTCGCTCTTCTTCTGCGGCGAGACCCTCAGGAGGAATTCGCGCTCGGCCAACCAGTTGCACGCGTTGAGCACGAAGTCGCGGTTCACGTCGATCGACTCGTTGTCGAAAAAGAAGGCCGAGGCCACCGCGACCAGGCGGCCGCGCTTCACGCTGCCGTCCTCGGCCTTGAGCGCGCGCAGCTCCTTGGCCGTGACGAGCGTGTGGCGCTCGCGCTTCTCACCCTTGGCCGGGTCGTGACGGAAGTCGTAGGGCGCGAGGTCGCGCCAGGCGTCGCTCGGCGACGAGATCAGCGGCAGCGCCAAGGCAGAATCGGCCTGCAGGCCGGCGCTCTCGAAACTCGCGCTGAAGGTGAACTTGACGCGCCGCCCGCGCTGGCGCAGCGGCTCGGTCAGGGGGTGCGTGGGCTGGAGGCCGCGCTCGTCGATCAGGAGCCAGGCGCAGTCCTCGCTGCCGTCCACGCGCTGTCCGGTGTAATCGACGAACGGCTGGCACACGATGCCCGGACGCGTGACGATCCCGAAGGGGCTCTCCTTCAGAAGGTCCACGATGCCGCCCGCGCGCCCTTCGTTGAGCTCGGAGAGGTCGGGCGCGGCCAGCACGCGACCGCCCGCCTCGGCGTAGCTCCGGATCGCCGCGCGCGTGCGCTCCTGGTAGGGCTGGTGGGCGCCGATCAGGGCCAGCACGTCGCAGTCCGCGGGCACGCCCGGCGCCCGCAGCGGATCCCACTCGGCGAGCTCGAAGCCGTCGCGCTCGAGCGCGCCCTTCAGGCGCGAAAAATCGCCGGGCGCGCCGCCATCCAGGGCCGGCTCGCCGTGCCCCTTGCCGAAGTAGATCTTGGGCGCGCGCCCGGAGGAGACCTTGAGCAAGGCCTCGGTCAGGAGCTCCTCGCCGTGGAACGCGCGCAGCTCGGCCGCACGGAAGGGCAGGCCGGGCTTCCAGCCACGCTCGACCACGCCGGCGATGCCCTGCTGCAAGAGGTAGCGCAGCAGGCGCTCGTCGCTCGGGTTGCCCCAGTCGATCGTGCACAGTTCGCCGAACAGCTCGAGCTCGTCGCGCCGCTCGCCGCACGAGACGACCAGCTTGTTCGAGCCCTCGGTGCCGAGCGCGCGCTGGCGCTCTTTGATGGTCTCGAAGTCCTTGGGATCGTGCAGGCGCACCTCGAACTGCGCGCGGCGCGCCTGCTGCAGCAGCGCCAGCCAGCCGAGCAGGCGTGCCTTCGCCTGCTGGAAGACCGCGTCATAGGGGTAATCCAACGAACGCAGGAACACGTCCACCACCACCGGCTCGGGCAGCTTGTCGAGCACGTCGGCGACGGCCGGGTCGAGCGTGTTGCTCTCTGCCGCGGTCAGATCGAAGCGCACGTAGCGCCAGTCGGAGAGGTCCACCGCCAGTACGGCCGCACCCACACACAGGAGCACCGCCAGACCCGCGCGCAGACCGAGACCCAGGCGCGCCCAACGATTCCGGGCACTCATCCCAGCCATCGTCATCCCAGCCACCGTCGCGATTCGACCACGCGCACCGCCAGGAACAGGGCCGCCGCGGTCCAAGCCAGGAAGAACGCGCAGTGCGCGCTGTCCAGCGCGCCGCTCAGGAACGAGCCCTGGTAGTGGCCGAGCACGTCGGTGTATTCGAGCGCCCGCGCCAGAACTGCGCCGCCCGTGCCGCGCCAGGAACGCGCCAAGAAGGGCAGCGCGAACAGCGCGATGTTCACCAGGATGGCCATGAAGGCGGCGAGCAAGGGGGTCGAGAAGAGCGCACTCGAGACCAACCCGAGGGCCGAAAAGAGCGCCGAGACCAGGCTCGCACCGAGCCAGGCCGCGAACACGAGGCCCCAGTCGGGCGGCGCGCCGAGCAGCGCGGTCAACGCTCCGAACAAGAACGCGCTGGCCCAGACGAGGGCCAAGAAAGTCGCCGCGGCCAGGGCCTTGCCGCTCACGACCGCCGCATCCGCGACCGGCGCCGTGAGCAGGAACTCGAGCAGCCCGCTGCGCGACTCCTCGCTGATCATGCGCATGGTCAGGAGCGGCGGCAGGAACAGCGTGAGCAGCCAGAAGGGCGTGCCGCCGCCGAGCACGAAGGCGAGCGAGCCGTTGACCTCGCCGCCCTTGGTGTCGAGCACGAGCAGGAAGAAGTAGGCCTGGTAGAGCAGCACGAGGAAGAACAGGACCCAGGCCAGCGGCGCCAGGAAGAGCCCGGCCAGCTCGCGCCGGTAGATCGCGCCGAAGCCCTTCACGCCGCGCCCTCCAGCGAGCCCTCGGGCTGGGCCGGGTCCGGTCGCGCCGGCTCGAGCTCGAGCGCGATGCGCGCGAAGAGTCCCTCCAGCGTCGGCCGCTGGGTGGAGAGCTCGCGCACGGCCCAGCCCTCTCTCTGCGCGAGCCGGCCGAGCCCTTCGGCGAGGGCGCCCTGCCCGCGCACCTCGAAGGCGGCGAAGTCGCCCTCGCCGCCGCGCGCTTCGACGCTCGTTACGTCCGGGAGCGCGGCGATGCGCGCGCGCACGAGAGCCAGAGCTGCGGCGTCGGGAGTGGCGCCGTCCGGACCGGCCGCCAGCTCGAGGCGCACGAAGTTGCCGCCGCCGAGGCGCGCGAGCAGCTCGGTCTGCGTGCCGTCGGCCGCGAGCCGCCCGCGCTGCAGGATGATCACGCGCGGGCAGACGGCCTCGATCTCGGGCAGGATGTGCGACGACAGCAGCACCGTGCGCTCGCGCGCGAGCTCCTGGATCAGGCGCCGCACCTCGATACGTTGCAGCGGGTCGAGGCCGCTGGTCGGCTCGTCGAGCACGAGCACCTCGGGATCCGGCAGCAGCGCAACCGCCAGCCCGACGCGTTGGCGCTGGCCCTTGGAGAGCCGTCCGATCAGGCTGCGCGCGCGCTCGGACAAGCCCACGCGCTCGAGCACGAGGCCGGCGCGGCGCTTGGCCTCGGCGCGCGCGAGACCGCGCAGCCGTCCCTGGAAGACGAGCATCTCCTGCACGCGGTGCTCGCGGTAGAGCGGGACGCTCTCCGGCAGATAGCCGATGCGCTCGCGCACCGCCAAGGAGTCGCGCAGCACGTCGTGGCCGCCGACCTCGACCGTGCCCGCGCTGGGCGGAAGGAAGCCGGTCAAGACGCGCATGGTGGTGGTCTTGCCGGCCCCGTTCGGCCCGAGGAATCCGACCACCTCGCCGCGCTCCAGATGGAACGACACGTCGTCCACGGCCAGGCGCGGCCCGAAGCGTCGGGTGAGGTGCTGAACCGTGATCATTCGAGTGCGAGGCCGCGCAAGGTAGCGGCGCGCGCGCGCGCCCTCAACCGGGCGCATCCCTAGGTTGGCTTGCGCGCACGGGCTACAGCACGCGCGCAAGAACTGCGGCACGGCAACCGCAAGCAACTGCGCTAGCGCGTTCACCGCGGTGGCGCGGGGGACGCGGAGCGTGGCGCCGCGTTCTCTGCGGCTCCGCGGTTCTGTTCGCCTGCCTCCGAATCAGCCGCCGCAGCTAACCAGGTGCTAGCAGGCCGTTGAAAAAGTCCCGTCGCAAGGCGAAGCGCGCTTCGGCGGGGCTAGGAACTCGGGCGGAGAGACAGCGGAAGCGGCCTTTATGGCCGCTGAGCATGGCCTGGCTTGGTACAGGACGTCGAGCGCGACGACGCACCGTCGAAGCGCGCGAAGCCGTAGCAGGGATCTTTTTCAACGGCCTGCTAGGCCTTGACCTCGAAGTCGGCATCCACCGGCTCGTCGCCAGCCTTGGCTCCGGCGGAGGCCTTGGCCGCGGGCTCGGGGCCGGCGGGCGGGGTTTGCTCGGCGCTCTGCTTGTAGAGCACTTCGCCGAGTTTCTGGGCCTTGCTCTGGAAGCTCGCGAGGGCGGCTTCGAGCTTGGCGCGATCCTCGCCCTTCAGGGCCTCCTTCAGCTCATCCTTCGCCTTCTCGATGGCCTGCTTGTCGGCCGCGTCCAGCTTGTCGGCGTGCTCGGCGAGCTGCTTCTCGGTCTCGTACACGACGTGGTCGGCCTGGTTCTTCACCTCGACCAGCTCGCGCCGCGCCTTGTCCTCGTCGGCGTGGGACTCGGCGTCGCGGCGCATCTTCTCGACCTCGTCCTTGCTGAGACCCGAGGACGACTCGATGCGGATCTTCTGTTCCTTGCTGGTGCCCTTGTCCTTGGCGCCCACGCTGAGGATGCCGTTCGCGTCGATGTCGAAGGTGACCTCGATCTGCGGCCGGCCGCGCGCCGCGGGCGGGATGCCATCCAGGTGGAAGCGCCCGAGTGTGCGGTTGTCCTTCACGAAGTCGCGCTCGCCCTGCAGGACGTGGATCTCGACCGAGGGCTGGCTGTCGCTGGCGGTCGAGAATGTCTGCGACTTGGAGGTCGGTATGGTCGTGTTGCGCTCGATCAGCTTGGTCATGACCCCGCCCAGGGTCTCGATGCCGAGCGAGAGCGGCGTCACGTCCAGCAGCACCACGTCCGAAACCTCGCCGGCCAGGATCGCGCCCTGGAGCGCGGCGCCGACCGAGACCACTTCGTCGGGGTTCACGGTCTTGTTGGGCTCGCGCCGGAAGATCTTCTTGACCATGGCCTGCACCGCGGGGATGCGCGTCGAGCCACCCACGAGGATCGCCTCGTCCACCTGCTCGGGCTGCAGACCCGCATCCGAGAGGCACTTCAGGCAGGGCGCCTGGGTGCGCTCGATCAACTGCGCCACGAGCTGCTCGAACTTGGCGCGCGTGATCTGCTTCTGCAGGTGCTTGGGGCCCGAGGCGTCAGCGGTGATGAAGGGCAGGTTGACGTCGGTCTGGAGCGCGCTCGAAAGCTCGCACTTGGCCTTCTCGCAGGCCTCTTTCAGGCGTTGGAGCGCCATCGCGTCCTTGCGGATGTCGATGCCCGACTCCTGCTTGAACTCGTCGGCGACCCAGTCGATCAGGACCTTGTCGAAGTCGTCGCCGCCGAGGTGCGTGTCGCCGTTGGTCGAGAGCACCTCGAACACGCCATCGCCGATGTCGAGGATCGAGATGTCGAAGGTGCCGCCGCCGAGGTCGTAGACCGCGACCTTGCCGCCCTTCTTCTTGTCGAGCCCGAAGGCCAGGGCCGAGGCGGTCGGCTCGTTGATGATGCGCACGACCTCGAGGCCCGCGATCGTCCCGGCGTCCTTGGTGGCCTGGCGCTGCGAGTCGTTGAAGTAGGCCGGCACCGTGATCACGGCCTTCTCCACCTTCTCGCCCAGGAAGGCCTCGGCCGACTCCTTGAGGTTGGCGAGCGTCATGGCGCTGATCTCGGGCGGCGTGTACGCCTTCGCGTCCACCTCCACCTTGACCAGCTCCTCGGCCGCGCCCACCAACTTGTAGGGCACGGTCTTCTCCTCGGTCGCGACCTCGCGGTGGCGCCGGCCCATGAAACGCTTGATCGAGAAGATCGTGCGCGTCGGGTTGGTCACGGCCTGGCGCTTGGCGGGCGCGCCGACCAGGCGGTTGCCGCCCGGAAGGAACGCGACCACCGAAGGCGTGAGGCGCGCACCCTCGAGATTCTGGATCACCTTGACCTCGCCGCCTTCCATCACGGAGACGACCGAGTTGGTGGTGCCGAGGTCAATGCCAACGATCTTGGTTTGCTTGCTCATGGAGGCAGGTGGTGGACCGCACGGGGCGCCGCCCCGCGGACAAACTCCGTGCCAGCGCCGGACGCGCTACAAGTGCCTTCGAAGAATGGAGTTAGGTGCGGCTGTGGACAGACCGCAAGCTGCCCACTTGGCAGCCACGTCTGGCTCACTGCCAGCCTGACAGAGCCGCGCGTGAGCGCCTGGAACCGCGCGGAGCGCGCTCACAGCCCGTACTCGTGCAGCTTGCGGTACAGGGTGCGCTCGCCGATGCCCATCAACTTGGCGGCCTTGTGGCGGTTCTCCTCGGTCAGCTTCAGGGTCGATGCGATCAAGTCGCGCTCGACCTCGGCCAGCGTGCGCCCGGCCAGCTCGTAGTGCCCGCGCGCCTTGCCCGGCTGTCCGGTCGCGTGCTGGATGTGCTCGGGGATGTCTTCCACGCCGAGCACGTCCTGGCGCGTGAGCAGCACCATGGTCTCGAGCGCGTTGCGCAGCTCGCGCACGTTGCCCGGCCAGTCGTAGCGCACGAGTAGCGCGCGCGCCTCGGGCGTGATGCCGCGCACCGCTCGTCCGTGCTCCTTGGCCAGGGCCGAGACGAAGTGGTCGATCAAGAGCGGCACGTCGCCGGGCCGCTCGCAGAGCGGCGGCAAATGGATGGTGACGACCTGTAGGCGAAAGAGCAGGTCCTCGCGAAATTTCCCCTCGGAGACGAGCGTGCGCAGGTCGCGGTTCGTGGCTGCTACGAGGCGCACGTCCACCTTGCGCGGGGCGTTGCCGCCCACCGGCTGGACCTCGCGCATCTCGAGCACGCGCAGGAGCTTGGCCTGGGTCTCGAGCGGCATGTCTCCGACCTCGTCGAGGAACAGCGTCCCGCCTTCGGCATAGACCAGCATGCCCTCCTTGGCCGAGATGGCTCCGGTGAAGGCGCCCTTGACGTGCCCGAAGAGCTCGGACTCGATCAGACCCTGCGAGAGCGCCGCGCAATTGACCGCCACGAAGGGCTTGTCCTTGCGCGGCGAGTTGGTGTGGAGCGCGCGCGCGACGAGCTCCTTGCCCGTGCCGCTGTCGCCCAGGATCAAGACGGTCGCATGGCTCGCGGAAACCTGCTGCAGCACGTCGAAGATGCGCTGCATCGGGCCCGAGTGCCCGATGATGCCCTCCAGGCCATAGCGCTTGTCGAGCTGCTTCCTGAGCTCCTTGTTGGTGCGGCGCAGGCGCCCGGTCTCGAGCGCGCGCAGGAGGCGCGTGCGCAGCTCGCTGATGCGCACGGGCTTGGTCAGATAGTCGGCCGCACCCAGGCGCATGGCGTCCACCGCGGTCTCGACCGAGCCGTGGCCCGTGATCAGGAGCACGACCGCCTCGGGTTGCAGTCGCCGCGCCTCCTCGAGCACCTGCAACCCGCCCACGTCGTGCATCACCAGGTCGGTCAGCACGGCGTCGAAGGTGGACTCGCTCATGAGCTCGATGCCCGCGCGCCCCGAGTGCGCGATGCGGCAGACGCAGTTCTCGGTCTCGAGCCCTTCCGACAGGGCCTCGGCGTGGCCCTCGTCGTCATCGACGATCAGCACCCGGATCGGACCGGACGGCTTCTCCTTCGACAGGCTGTCCTCGGGCCCGAACGCTCCCGCCGCTTGGCTCATGCGCTCGGTCCCTCGCTTCGCTCGCGGGCCTCGCTCTCGTCGCCGCGCACCAGCTCGACCGCCAGCGGCAGGTACAGCGAGAACGAAGAGCCACGGCCCTCCTCGGACAGGACCGTGACCGACCCGCCGTGCTCCTCGAGGATGCGCCGCACGGTCGAAAGCCCGAGGCCCGTTCCGCCCGGCTTGTCGGACCAGTATTCCTCGAAGCAGCGCGCCAGCTTCTCGGGCGACATGCCGATGCCGGTATCCGTGATCGAGAGCTCGACCTGGTTGCCCATGCGCCGTACGCGCACGAGGAGCTCGCCGCCGTCGGGCATGGCCTGGCGCGCGTTCACGAGCAGGTTGAGCACCGCTTGCTTGATGCGCGCCTCGTCCACCAGGACCAGCGGCAGGCCGATGGGGAGATCGACGTGATGGCGGATTCCGGCGCGCTCGTCCTCGGGCTCGACGAACTCGAGCAGCTCGCGCACGATCCGCGCCAGGTCCTCCGGGCGCCGATCGACCACCCCGCCGCGGGCGTAGTGCAGGAAATCGTCCAGGATGTGCTCGAGGCGATGAACCTCGCGCTGCAGGGTCTTGATGCGCTTCTGCGAGCGCTCCTCGCGCGGCGTGCGCAGCGGCGCGCCCTCGCTGTTGCGCGAAGCCCCGGCGCGCTCCCAATCCTCTTGCAAGAGCGCCAGGTTGATCGACATGGTCGAGAGCGGATTCTTGATCTCGTGCGCCAGGCCGTCGGCCAGGCGCACGAGGAAGGCCATGCGGTCGGCGTGCGATCTCTTGTCTTCCAAGGGCGGGCCGTCGTGGCGGGCGCCAGAGCGGAACTCCGGCCACGGAGCGGATAGGCTAGCGTCCTCGCCGGTATGCGTGAACGCTCCCTCCTCGTGGCCTCGGGCGACCGCGTGCCCGAACCCGGCCTGTGCTCCGAAGTGCGCAGTCTGCTCGCGCGCGGCGGGTTGTGCGCATTGCCGACCGAGACCGTGTACGGGTTCGCGGCCCGCGCCGACTCCGCCGCGGCCTTGGAATCCCTGCGCCGCATCAAGGGGCGGGCGGCCGAGGTGGCCTTCACCTGGCACGTGGCGGAGCGCGGCGCGCTCGCCTCTTTCGAGGCGCTGCGCCCGCTGGTGCGCCGGCTGGCCGAGCGTTACTGGCCGGGACCGCTGACGCTCGTCCTGCAGGGCGTTCCTCCGGCCCTCGCACTGGCAGCCCAGCAAGGTTGGACAGGCGTGCGCATGCCCGCCCACACGCTCTGCACCGGGCTGCTCGCGGCGTGCGAGTTCCCGGTGGTGATGACCAGCGCCAATCTGCACGGCCAAGCGCCGCTCACGCGCGCCGAGGACGTGGCCGCGCGCTTCGGCGCAGAGCTCGAGCTGGTGGTCGATGGCGGCCCGTCCAGGCTGGGCGAGGCTTCGGGCGTGCTCGCGCTCGGCCCGGGACGCTTCCAGCTGCTGCGCGAGGGGTTGTTGCGCCTCGAGGACTTGCGGCGCACGGCCGGCCTGCGCATTGCCTTCGTGTGCACCGGCAACACGTGTCGCTCGCCGATGGCCGAGGCCCTGGCGAACCGGCTTCTGTGCGAGCGCCTGAAGGCCAGCGCTCCGGGCGGGCCGAGCCTGGCCGATTTCGGCTTCGAGCTCGTTTCGATGGGTATCCATGCAGCCACGGGTGCTCCGGCCTCGAGCGGCGCGCTCGAGGCCATGAACGAGCGCGGCATCGACTTGCGCGGACACCGCGCGCGCCTGGCCTTGCCCGAAGCGCTCTTGCGCTGCGACCGCATCTACGCATTGACCGAGGCCCACGTCGAGGCTCTGCGCGTGCAACTGCCACCGGGGCGCCACGCGCCGCTCGAGCGCCTGGACCCGGGCGGCGGCGACATCGCCGATCCCGCGGGTGGACCGCGTGCGGCGTATCAGCGCTCGCGCACCGACATCGAGCGCGCGCTGCGTGCGCGCGTCGAAGAGTGGGCCTGACTTCTTCGACGGCCGGATGGCCGCGCTGGTGCCGCCCTCAGATCTTCGCCAAGGCCTTCCAGGCATCGGCCGTGGTGCTCGCTCCGCGCA
>JABFRZ010000052.1 GCA_013140785.1 Planctomycetota bacterium
GAAATCCTCGTTCGGGCCGCCCTCGCCCGAGGAGATCGCACAGGAGCTCGGAACGACGGTGGACGAGATCGACGAGGTCCTGCACTCGGCACGCGTGGCCTCCTGTGCTTGCGGCGAGCTCATGCGACGCCCCCGGACAGGTGTCCGCGCAAGACGAGTTCGGAAAGCGCCTCGCCGGTCGGGCGCAGGAGGTGCGCGCGCGCGTCCTGGCCGTCGCACAAGAACGCGACCGGCAGGCGCGCGCGCACGAGCGCCTCGTAGGCCGCGCCCGGCTCGTCGGTCTCGTCGAGCTTGGTCAGCACCGCGCCGTCGGGCCGGAAGGGCGCGAAGGCGCGCGTGGAGAGTTGCAACGCACCGCGGCCGGCGGCGGCCGAGAGCACGAGCAGGACCTGCGGCTCGCACGGCGCGACGCACAAGGCCACCTCGCGCGCGAGCTCGTCCAGGCGCTGGTCCTCGCGCGGTGAGAGCCCCGGCGTGTCGAGCAAGACCGCGTCGGCCGAGCCGGAGCGGCGCAGGAGCTTCTTCAGGTCGTCGGCCGTGCGCACCAGCGCGAGCGGGATCTCGCCGCGGTCCACGTCGCTCGCCAGGCCGCCCACGCGTTCGAGGGATCCGAGCGAGACGGGGTCCAAGCTGGCGAACACGACCCGTCGGCCGGCCTCGCGTAGCTTGCGGCCGAGCTTGACGAGCGCGGTGGTCTTGCCAACCCCGGTCGGGCCGACGAAGGCGAACAGGGGCGGTCGCTCGTGGCGGCGCGGGCGCTTGGGCGAGGGCAGGATCGGCAAGGCGCGCGCGAGCACGGCCGCGGCCGCGTCGATCGCGTAGGCACCGCGCGCGCCCTCGCGCAACACTTCGGACAGCACCAGGCGCGTGAAATCCGGCGAGGCGCCGTGCGCGAGCATGCGCTGGGCGACGTCGCGCGTGCCCGGCTCCAGCTCGAGCCCGACCAGCTCGTCGGGCGTCAGCGGCGCGCGCAAGAGCGGCGCCGGTTCGCGGCGCGCGCCAGACCAGGAGGTTGCTTGCGTGCCTTGCAGTTCCGGGTGGGAGACGACGTTCATCTCAATCCTCCAGCCTCACGACCGCCGTCGTCTCGACCGCGCGCGCGGGGACGACCTCGTTGTAGGAAAGCACCGCGACCTTCGGCAGCGAGGCGCGCACCAGCTCGTTGAGGAAGCGCCGCACGCCGACGCGCGCCAAGACGACCGCGTCCTTGCCGCTCTTCGAGGCCGCAGCCACCGACTGGGCGATGCGCTCGACGAGCTTCTGCAGGTACGCGGGGGTGACCGGCGCGGCCTCGGGATCCTTGGCGACGCCGACCGCGGCGGCGAGGCGCGCCTCGATGCCGGGCTCGAGCGTCACGGCGTGAACCGTGCCGCTCTTGTCGGCGTAGAGCTCGCACAGGACGCGCCCCAAACGCCCGCGCACGAACTCGCTCAGGGCCTCGGGATCCTTGGTGCGCGCGACGCCATCCGCCAGGGCCTCGAGGATGGCCGGCATGTTGCGCACCGGCACGCCGTCGGCGAGCAAGTTGCGCAGCACCTGCTGCACCTCGCCGTAGCCGAGCTTGCCTGGGATGAGCTCCTCGACCACGGCCGGCGAGGTCTTCTTGACGTGCTCGATGAGTTCTTTGACATCGTCGCGAGAGAGGATCTCGTGCAGCGAGCCGCGAATGACCTCGGAGAGGTGCGTGATCAGCACGCTGGTCGGGTCGATCACGGTGTAGCCCGCCAACTCGGCCTCGTCGCGCTGCGCGCCCGTGATCCACCAGGCGGGCAGGCCGAAGGCCGGATCGCGCGTGGCCTTGCCGCGCAGCTTGGGGATCCCATTCCCGGCCGAACCCGAGTCCATGGCCAGGAACTGACCGACTTCGATCGTGCCCTTGGCGATCTCCTGGCCGCCGAGCAGCACGCGGTAGCCACCAGGTTCGAGGCGCACGTTGTCCTTGATGCGCACCGGCGGCAGCACGACACCCTCGCGCGAGGCGAAGCGCCGCCGCAACTGCGAGACGTGATCGAGGATGCCCGTGCCGGCCTTGTCCTTCACCAGCGGGATCAGGCGGTACCCGATCTCGAGCCCGATGCGATCGACCTCGAGTAGACCGAGGGCCTCGTCCACCGGCTGGGGCTCGACCGTCTCGGAGCCCAGCTTGGCCTGGGTGGAAACACCGTCCGCCGTGGTCGCGCTCGCGCGCCCGGCGGCCGCGGGGCTCGCCGTGAGCAGGCCCTCCTGGCCTTCGACGCCGCGCAGGCGCCGCGCGACGAAGAGCAGCAGCATCGCGAGCGCCGTGAACGGCAGGCTGGGCATCCCGGGCAGGAGCCCGATCGTGAACATCATCCCCGCCGCGATCATTGCCGCCTTCGGGCGGCTCGCGATCTGCGCGGCCAGGTTGTAGCCGAGGGTCTTGTCGCTCGAAGCGCGCGTGACCAGCACGGCGGCCGCGGTCGAGACCAAGAGCGCCGGGATCTGCGTCACCAGGCCGTCGCCGATGGAGAGCATCGAGTAGCGGCGCCCGGCCTCTGCCAGCGACAGGCCATCCATGGTGCCCAGCGTGATCCCGCCCAGCAGGTTGAGCGCGGTGATGATCAGGCTCGCGATCGCGTCGCCGCGCACGAACTTCGAGGCGCCGTCCATGGCCCCGTAGAACTCGGCCTCGCTGGCCACGCGTGCGCGCCGCGAGCGCGCCTCGTCCGAATCGATCAGGCCGGCGTTCAGGTCCGCGTCGATCGCCATCTGCTTGCCGGGCATGGCGTCGAGCACGAAGCGCGCCGCGACCTCGCTGATGCGCCCCGCGCCCTTGGTGATCACCACGAACTGGATCACCACCAGAATGAGGAAGATGATCAGACCGACCGTCAGGTCGTCGCCGACCACGAAGTGCCCGAAGGCGGTGATGACCTCGCCCGCGCGGCCCTCGCTCAGGATCAAGCGCGTGCTGGCGACGTTCAGGCCCAGCCGGAAGAGCGTCGTGAACAGGAGCACGGCCGGGAAGGTCGAGAGCTCGGCCGAACTCTTGACGCTCATCGTCACGAGCAGGAGCAGCACCGAGATCGTGATGTTGAACGCCAGCAGGAAATCGAGCACCTGCGGCGGCAGCGGCACGAGCAGGGTCAACATCAGCCCGAGCACGCCGAGGCCCATGCCCCAGTCGGCCCAGCGCGTCAGGAAGGCGCCGAGCCGCTCGACGGCGTTCTTGCCCACGATGATCGGGAGGCTGGCCATGGCTAGGCGCTAAACGCGCCTGCCCCCTCCAGGCGGTAGACGGTCGCCAGCACCGCCGCGACGGCGGCGTAGAGCTCTTCGGGGATCTCCTGGCCGACGCGCACGCGTGCATACAGCGCGCGCGCCAGCGGCACGTCCTCGTGGCAGGTGACGCCGTGCGCGCGCGCCACGTCCTTGATCTTCTGGGCCAGGTGATCGACGCCCTTGGCGACGACCACGGGCGCGGTCCGGGTCCCGGCCACCTCGGCGCGCTCGTAGCGCACCGCCACGGCGTAGTGCGTCGGGTTGGTGACCACCACGGTCGCCTTGGGGACGTCGGACATCATGCGCCGCATGGCGAACTCACGCTGCACCGCGCGGATGCGCGCGCGCACCTGCGGATCACCCTCGGTCAGACGGTGCTCTTCCTTGACCTCGGCCGGCGTCATGCGCAGGTCGCGCTCGTTCTGCAGGCGCTGGAACAGGGCGTCCAGCGCGCCCAGCACCAGGATCACCGTCAGGGCCGCGACGGCGGTACGCAGCACCACCACGCCGACCGCGGCCAGGAGCGGCCCGAGCTCGCTCGTACCGACGCGCGCGATGTCGTCCACGTGCAGCCAGGCGACGGTCGCGGCGGCCGCGGTGATCGAGGCGATCTTGGCCATCGAGAGCGCGGTGCGGACCAGGCCGCGCAGCGAGAAGAGCCGCTGCATGCCCTTGAACGGATTGAGCTTGTTCGGGTCGGCCTCGAGCGCCTTGGGCGCGAGGCGGAAGCCCACCTGCAAGAAGCCCGTCAGCGCGCACACGAGCACGGTCGGGACAACCACGAGACCCAGCGCGCCCAGCACGCCCGTGATGGAC
>JABFRZ010000043.1 GCA_013140785.1 Planctomycetota bacterium
GCCGCGGCCGTCGAGGCCGTGGCACTGCGCGCAGGGCAGCGCGGCGGCGGGCAGGGGCTCGCTGCCGGCGATGCGCGCCTCGAAGGTGAGCCCGCGCGCACTCCGACCCAGACGGTAGAGCTGTCGGCCGCGCTCGATGGCTTGTGCGGAGTCCTCCCGCGCTCCAACCCGTGCCGCGCCGAGACCCAGCGAGAGAACCAGGCTGGCGAGCACGGCCAAGAGCTCGAGCCGCTTCATGGGCGCTTCATCGTTTTCACGATGCGAGAGGTCACTGCGCCACGAGCTGGCGCGGGTCAAGCTTGGTCACGTACTCGATGCGGCTGACGATCTCGTCCGGCGTCGCCAGGTTGACGAGCTTCATCCACACGCCGGTGGGCTCGTTGCCGAGCGCGCAGATGGGCGTGTGCTGCTCGGGCACGGCCGCGTACAGGTCCATGGCCTCGAGCACGGCCTGCACGTTCTCCTTGCTGCCGGTCAGGAAGGCCCAGCCCGGCTGCGCGCCGTACTTCTCGGCGAACTCCTTGAGGCGCGCGGGCCGATCTTGGAGCGGATCGAGGCTCACGGAGATGAGCTGCACGTCGGCCAGCTCGGGGCGCTGCTTCAGGTGGCGTTGGACGCTGGTGAAGATGCTGGTCTGGGCCGGACACGTGCCCGAGCACGTGGTGTAGATCGCATTCATCAGCACGCGCTTCCCGCGCACGAGGTCGCTGTAGAAGCGCACCTCGCGGCCGTCCTGGTCCAGCAGGACGACGTCGGGGATCCGGGCTCTTGCGAGAGCATCTTGGAGCGGGGTGTCGGCGCGCGGAGGCTCAGGAGAGGCCACGCGGCTCTCCGTGCTCATGGAACTCGTCTCGCCTTCCGCGGCGCCGCACCCCCAGATCCACGGCAGGACTCCGAGCACGCACAGTGCGGAAAGGAGCGAGCCAGGGATCTTGTTCGGTGAACGCGTGGTCGTGGTCATGGTCCTACTCGTGTCTAGGGTTCGGATCGGGCGCGACCGCCGTCAGGTCCGTGGCCGCGCCCACGCGCACCTCGAGCTGAACGGCGGGCAGCGCGCCGAACTCCACCCCGCGCGTGCCGCTGGCGAGGAAGAGCTGGTAGCGGCCCGGCTCGGGGAAGCTCGGTTCGCAGCGATACAGACCATCTCCGGTGGGTCGAGCGACGCCGTTCCATTGCCAGCGCGGCCCGCGACGAACGAGCACAGCGACGTCGGCGAGATCGGCCAGCGGCGCGTTGCTCGCGGCGTCGAACAGGCGCAACTCGAGCACTTGCGGCGCGCCGCTCGTGAGCTCCGTCGCGCCCGCGAGCTCGTAGCGCAGCGACTTCCACAGCTCGGGCACCTTGGGCAGTCCGCCGATCTCGAGCTCGAAGCAGCCGAAGAGCTGCGGGCTCGTGGGCAGCACGAAGGGCACGGTGTACGTGCCGGGCTCGCTCGCCTGGAAGCTCGTGGCGTAGCGCCCGTCCTCGACCTCGCGTAGCGTGCGATCGACCAAGAGGACGCCGCGCGCGCTCCACGGATAGGTGCGGTAGGCACCCATGGGCGCGTTCATGCCCTCCATGAAGTGATAGAGGTTGCGGTCGGCGGGGTGCAGCAGGACGGCGCCGCCGCCCTCCGGCAGCGGCGCGAGCAACGGCGCCAGGGTCGCGGCAAGGCCCTCGAGCGGCGCGAGCTGGCCCATCGGCAGCGACGTGGCCACGACCTTCTCCTCCTGCGCCAGGACCGAGAGATCGATCAGGATCGTCTTCTCGCTCCCGGAGTGAGAGAGGTACGCGAAGCCCGCGGTGAACTCGACGCGCGCGGGGCCGCGCTCGGTCTCGACCGTGTGAGTCGTGCGGCCCGTGGCCGTGTCGAACAGCACCAGCCGATCGGCGCCCTCGAACAGCGCGAAGCCGAAGCGTCCGCTCGGGTCCACCTCCAGGGCCGTGAGCCCGGGGCCGAGCTCGAGGTCCGCCAAGCGCGCGAAGTTCTCTTGGTCGATCACGGCCACGCGGCCATCGTAGAACGGCACGTAGAGCCGGCGGCTGAGGTCGGATGCGGCCAGGGTGAGCGCACTGGCGCCGGTGTCGAGCACGGCCTCTGGCGCGAGTTCGTGCACGTCGAACGCGTGCAGCCTGCCGCTGCCGCGCTCGAGCACGTAGGCCTGGCGCGAGTCGGCCCGGAAGGCGAATTCGTGCGGCCCGGGGCCGAGTTCGAGGTGCTTGGCGCGCTCGAAGGTGTCCACGCGGATCACATCGATCCCCGGCCCCGTCTCCTGTCCGACCCAGGCGTAGGCGCCGTCGGGCTGGAGCGCGATCTCCGCGGGGCGACCCGCCAGCTCGAGATAGCGCGCCATGCGCCGGTCGATGTCGGCTGCCGCCAGACGCGCGACCTCGGGCAGCGTGACCAGCACGGTGCGCCGGTCCGGAGCGAGCACGAAGTCGGCGCCCTTGGAGGTGAGCGGCACGATGCCGACCGTCTTGGTGCGGGCCGATTCGAGCTGCGGATCGACGATCGAGAGCGAGTTGTTGTCGTCCAGCGTCACCAGGAAGTACTGGTTGAAATCGACCGCCGAGGCCTTGGCGAGGCGCCCCGCGAGCAGGGCGCGGATCTCGCGCCTGCACTGCTCGCGGTCGGGGAGCCCCTCGCCCTCTGCCCGGCGCACGAGCCACGAAAGCGGGGCCAGACCGGAGAGGGGTCGGCCGCCCGCGCGGGCTTCGCGCACCGTGAAGGCGAGCTCGAGGTCGTCCCAGGCCTGCAAGGGCGCATCGGTCGAGCGCAGCGAGGATGCCTCCATCGTCACGCGGAAGCCGTCCTGCTCGAACGCGCGGCCCGTGCCTTCCGAAGCCAACGGCTCCGCCGATGGCGGAGCCGGGACCAGGAACGGCGTGAGGGCGAACGCGGCCAGTGTGAGCCCGCCGAGCGCGAGGAGCAGGAAGCGTGTGCGCACGATCATGGCCGGCTCAGCGCGGGTCCACGCGGAAGAGGCCCCACTGCCCGCCGTCGAAGCCGAAGGAGGCCTTGTTGCGGTACAGGTAGTCGCCCGTGACGCCGAAGGCGCCGCCGGCGCCGTGCAAGGGGATGAAGTCCCAGTGGTCGCTCGGGCCGAGGCCGGCCTGCGCGCCCACGAAGCCACCGCGCGGATTGCCCGGCTCGTGGCGCCACACGTGCCCTTGCAGCGCGAACACTGCGTTGCGCCCGTGACCGCCGGGTTGCACGACGCGGAAGCGGATGGGCGTGCCGGCCGGCGCGCGGAAGGGCGGGACCTCCGCGAAGCCCGTCGCGGCGATCGACAGCGCACCCGAGAGGTCCAGGTCCTTCGTGACGTGCAGGAAGGCGCCCGGCTCGTAGTTCAGGCGCGTCCACATCGGCTCGGTGCGGTAGTTGAACGCGCGGTTGCCCGAGTCCTCGGAGTCCTCGACCGCGGGCGCCGCCACCGTGCCGCTGTTGACGGGCGGGACCGGCGAGCCGTCGGCGCGTCGCAGGTTGACGTCGTCTTGCAGGACGAGCGTGAACTCCCGGAACGTGCCGCCCGGGTAGGTGACGTCGGCCATGGCGCGCGTGTTGGCGTTCGGGAAGGTCCAGCTCGAGCCCTTGGGCTCGATGATGAGCGCCCCCACTAGCCCCTTGTTGGAGTGCTTGAGCGGATCGGCGGGCATCAGGTTGGTCGCGCCGAACTCGACCGGTGTGGCGGTGATGACGCCCGTCTGGTCGTTGACGTCGAGCGTGCCCGCGTACCAGTGGTAGACGATCGATTGCCCGGCCTTGACCGTGCTGAGCGCGTTGAGCCCGGCGTTCACGCCGTTGGACTTGAGCACGTCGTAGTGCACGAGCTGCGGGTGCAGGCCGACCTCGGGCGAGGGCCGTACGTGATTCGCCTGGAAGCGATCCACGATGGGTGGGAAGGCGTTGAAGCCCACCGCATCCGTCGGGTTCGCCTTGAACTTGTTGCGCAGCGTCACCACCAGGTGATCGCCGGCGTTGGCGCGCAGCACCAGCGGCTCGATCGGGACGCCGGAGCGCAGCCGGCCGTTCGTATCGAGGTCCGCCGTGTTCACGTACAGGAGGGCCGTCGGGTCGTTGAGCGAATGGCCCGTGTTGTAGACGAGCTTCCCGCCGGGCAGCGCGTCGGCCGCGCGCACGGCCGAGATGTCGAAGGTGCGAACCGGAGCGGTCCTGGGAGCCACCCCGTCCGACCCGAGCACGGCTGCGAAGTTGGCGCGGTTCAAGCGGCCGTCCGAGTTGCTCGGCAAAGCCAAGAGGTCGGGGCGCAGGCCCTTGTACTCGCGCAAGAGACCCCAGCTCCCGTTCCACTGGTCCTCGACCGAAGCGCCGGGCTGGTACACGTAGTCGGCCGAGCTGGCGCTGATCGCCGGCAGGCGGCCGAGATCGAGCTCGAAGTGCTCGGAGATGCCGTGCATCTCGCTGTTCTTGTAGCGCGAGGTCGGATCGTCGGCTTCGTGCAGCCAGCGCAGCCCGTGCATCGTCCAGTTGTGGCCCTCCTCGGTGGCGCCCACGATGAAGCGCACTTGCACCTTGTCGCCCTCGTAGGCGCGCAGGATGGGCGTGTAGGGATCGAGCGCGCGGACGTCCGCCGTGAGCGGCGGGTAGACGAGCGGCTGGGTGTTGAAGTCGGCGTCCCGGCGCCCGACGCTGCGATAGGCGTGGCCCGCATCGCCCGCGGCACCCGTGGCCTGGGCGTTCGTGGCTGGATCGCGCAGGCGCAACGCCAGCGGCTCGTTGCGGTAGTTGACCGAGTACGTGCCCACGTCGTCGGCCGAGACCGCCTCGGGGCTCGCGACCGGCGGTCGGGCGAACAGGAACGGCAGTGCAGCTTCGACGCGCCCGGGCGGGTTCACGGCCACGTTGTTCTCGGTGTACGCCAGGTGGAAGTCCTGGTGCATGAACATGAACTCGCGGTAGCTCTCTTGCGCGTTCGCGGTGAGGATGTCGGCGCGCCAGCTGGTCGGGCCGCCGTCGTGGCGCGTGCCGAGCGCCGCGCCGCTCTCGGGGTGACGCCAGCTCGAGCCGGCCGGCTCGATCAAGAGGCTCGCGTAGAGCCCAGCCTGCTGGTGCGTCGAGGGCCCGAAGTGGTCGTGGGTGTAGACCGTGCGGATCGTGCGATCCTTGCCCTGCGCGTTCAGCAGCGGATCCGCCCACCAGCGTTGGATGGTCGTCTGCGCGCCGAGCACGCCGAAGAACGGGTGCGGCGCGGGATGGAGCGGGACGCGCCCGCCGCCCGCCGCCGTGAGCAGCCCGCCCGCCGCGTTGATGGCCTCGATCCGCTCGATGACCTCGCCCGGCGCGAAGGTCCCGTCCTCGTAGTTCCAGCCGTTGCCGGAACCGTCCGAGGCCATCACGTCGAACTTCACCAGGTGGATGTGCTGCCCGATGATGTCGGTGGGCGTGTAGATCTGGAAGTCGTCGGCTTCGTAGGCGTGCGGCACCAGATTGGTGTGCTGGTAGGTGATGCAGTCGCCCGAGCGGGCGCGCATGAAGAAGGGCTCGGGCGCGCGCGCGCCGGACTGGTAGTCGTCCACGTCCTCCCAGTGCGCGAGCATGCGCCACTGCGGGAAGTGCCAGCCCGCCTTGTTGAAGATCGCGTCGGTCTGGAACACGGCCGCTTTGATCGTGCGCGGCGTGCCGGTCGCGTTGCCCACGTCGTCCACGCAGGGATCGGCGAAGGGCGCGCCGGCAACCGGCGGCCGGCCGTTCGTCACGAAGTCGGCTGCGTAGCCCTCGGGCGTCTTGCTCGCGTGCACGCGGAGCGCGTGGAAGTCCATGGCCGCCTGCTCCTCTTGCGTGCCCTCCTCGGGCACGGCGCGCGCTTCCATGCTGACGTGCGTGCGGTCGAAGGGCCCGCGCACGCCGTCGAGCACGGTCCCGCCCAGCACCACGTGTCGCGGCAGACCTCCGTCGTGCAGCGTGTCGAGCGGCGGGTGCGGCGGGCGGTGGCCCGCGACGCCCGGGATGTAGAAGGGGTAGCCCGGCATCGCCGCCGAGGGCGGCGGCGCCATGGCCTGTTCGGGCAGTGGAACGATGCCAGGCACGGGCGTGCCGAGCGCGAGCTCGGCATCGGGCAGCGTGCGCGTCCCGTCCTCGAAGACGTCGTGCACACGCCACAGCTCCCACATGCCCTGCGCGAAGTGCGGATAGAAGTGGCAGTGGAAGATCGCGTCGCCAGGCGTCTTGTTGCGATTGCCGGAGCCGTTGTAGGTGATGTCGAGCGTGTAGCCCGAGCCCGGACCGATGGCCTGGCTGTCGAAGTAGGTCGAGTTGTCGCTGTCGGGCTCCTGCAGCCATTGGTGCGCGTGCAGGTGGTGCAGGTGGTGCTCCGCCACGCCGCCGTTGAGCACGCGCATGCGCACGTGGTCGTTCAGGTAGCTGTGGTGCACGTTCGAGGGATCGTCCGGATAGAGCGCCTCGAGCGCCGTGCCCGTGGCGAGCGGCGCGCCTGGCGTCGGATCGGCGCGCTCGAACACCATGGCCGGATCGCCGACGGTCCACGAGGACAGGAAGGCCTCCTCGTACTTGCAGTCGTTGCAGCGCGCCGCGTTGCCCGCCGGAACGTGCGGCGTTACGCCCTGGATCTCGTCCGCGCCATAGGAAATGATCTCCGCGCCCGCCCCCGCCGTGCCGTAGTTGATGGCCATGTTGTCGCGCACGCTGTGCGCGAAGAAGGCCTGGCTCAGCACGGGGAAGGCCTGCACCAGCGCGTTCTCGTCGTGGTAGATGACGGTGAACTCGCGGAAGGGCTCGTTGCGCGCGCGCCCGGGCGCGGCCGCGGCCACGTAGGGGGTGCTGCCGGGTGCGATGTCGGTGACGACCGCATTGAGGTCGCTGTGGAAGAGCTGGAGCTCCGCGTCCAGCATCTTCAGCACAGGCTTGTTGCGGCGTGCGGGATCCGCGTGGTTGGCCGGATAGCGCGCGTCGTAGTCGATCAGCCGGTTGCCGCTCGCGTCGATGGCATAGGTAGCCAGCGCCAGCTCCTCGGCCGTGACCTGGCTGCGCAGCCAGGTCGAGCCGCGCGGCTCGACCAGCACGGCGCCGAAGAGGCCGTGATCGACCTGGCCTCCGTTACCCTCGCCGCCAGTCAGGGCGCCGCCGGAGTGCAGGTGATGGACGCCCTCCTTCGATCCATACCAGCGGTAGACGCGCGTCTGACCGGGCGCGGCGAGAGCGCTCGCGTTCTGACCCAGGTTGAGGCCGCCGGAGGCGATCGAGCCGACCAGCGAGAGCCCGTCCACCACCAACGAAGCCGCGCGCGTGAGCGGCTGCTCGTTGTCGGCGCGGTTCGTGGCCAGCCAGTTCGTGAAGGTGACCTCCAGGCAGTCGCCCTCGTTCATGCGCAGCACGATCGGGCGCGGGCGCTTGTCGGGCCGCAGCGTCGCATTGCCCGGGCCGAGCGGCCGCGCGCCGTCGCGCGCGACCACGTCGCGCGCGAGCGCGTACACCATCCCGGATGGCAGGAAGGCGCCCAGACGGTTGAAGGTCAGCACCTGGTCGATGGCCACCACGTGCGCCTTGATCGTGCGCTCACAGGTGGCGGCACCCGAGGGCAGGAGGTACTCGTCGCCCGCGGCGAGCTTGCGCTCGGGAGCCGTCACTTGAGCGGGGGCAGGGCTCGGGAGCACGAGCAACGCAGCGCCGATCCAGGCGGCAACGGAGAGGGAACGCACGCGGGGACGAAGCATCGGGATGACCCTCTGGCGAAGAGACGGAGTTCCGTGAGCACCTTCGAGTTCCCCGAGCATTCCGAGCTGGACAAGAAAGCGAGTTTTCTTCGGGGCGGCCGCGCACGGCGCTCGCTGCGCTCCCATCGGCAACGACCTACGCCGAAGTGCGCATTTCGCGCGGGCCGGCGGATTCCGTAAACGTCTTCGACCTTCCGGCACCTACCCACACACACGATGAAACTCGTCCTCGGAACACTCACGCTCTGCGCTTTCTTCGGCTCGGCTTTGTCACCCACGTCGCCAACGACGTCGTTCGGCCCAGCGCCCGCTTCCGGAGCGCTCGTCACGGCGAGCCCCGGCGAGGTCGGAAGCGTGAAGGGCAAGGCGCTCTTCCAGGGCGAAGCTCCACGGCGGCGCAAGGTGGACATGGGCAGCGATCCCGCCTGCCACGCGCTGCACGCAGAGGACGCGCGCGACGAGTCGGTGATCGTCGGCGAGAAGGGCGAGCTCGCGAACGTGTTCGTGTGGGTGAGCAAGGGCCTCGAAGGCAAGGAGTTCGCCCTGCCCACGACGCCCGCCGAGCTCGACCAGAAGGGTTGCACCTACGTCCCGCACGTGCTGGGCATGCGCGTCGGCCAGAAGCTCGTCATCAAGAACGCCGACCCGGTCACGCACAACGTCCACTCCTTCGCCAAGAAGAACAAGGCCTTCAACCAGAGCCAGCAGGGGGGCGGCAAGAGCCTCGAGCAGGTTTTCGACAAGGAGGAAGTGCTGATGCAGGTCAAGTGCGACATCCACGGCTGGATGAGCACCTACGTCGGCGTGGTCGCGCACCCCTACTTCGCGGTGACCAAGGCAGATGGCGCGTTCGAGATCCCCGGGCTCGCGCCCGGCGAGTACACGCTCTCGGCCAAGCACGAGGTGTTCGGGACGCAGAAGACGGCCATCACCGTGAAGGTCGATGGCGTGGTCGAGACGGCCTTCACCTTCGCCGAGGAATAGCACGCCCGTGACCGTGCATCCTTCTTCTGCCGCTCCCGCGGGGCGCGGCTCGGCGCCCCTGCTCGCAGGCCTGTTCGTCGCCACGGCGGTCCTCGTCGCCTACGGGTTCTGGTCCCTCGGTGGGCTGCCGGAGCTGGCCAGCCGCCACGGGGTGAGCATCGACGCGACCATCACCTACCTCTTCGTCACGACCGGGATCCTGTTCCTGCTCGGGCACGGAGTGCTGACGCTGTTCGTGCTGCGCTATGCGGGCTCGGCCGAGCGCGCTGCTCCCGAGCGCGGCTCGCCGCACGCGAGCTCGAAGCTCGAGTGGCGCTGGGCGCTGGTGCCCGTGCTGGTGATGTGCGTGATCGCCGAAGGGGGCGTGCTGATCGTGGGCATGCCGGCCTTCGCGCAGCTGTACGGCGAGGCGCCGCCCGACTCGTTCGTGGTCGAGGTGGTCGGCAAGCAGTTCGAATGGCTCGTGCACTACCCGGGTCCCGATGGGGTTTTCGGGCGCAGCGAGGCGAAGCTCGTGAACGACGCGCGCAACCCGATCGGACTCGACAAGAAGGACCCGGCCGCGAAGGACGACATCTACACGCGTGGGCAGATGCACCTGCCGGTCGGGCGCGGAGCGCTGATCCGCCTGCGCGCGCTGGACGTGCTGCACAGCTTCACGGTGCCGCAGTTCCGCGTGAAGCAGGACCTGATCCCCGGCTTCCTTGGCCGCACGCAGTTCGAGCCCACCCGGACGGGACAGTACGAGCTCGCCTGCGCGGAGCTGTGCGGGCTCGGCCACTACCGCATGCGCGGGTTCATCACCGTCGAGAGCCAGGAAGAAGTCGACCAATGGTTGAGCGAGCAGGAACCGGCGTTTTGACGGCCGAGCGAGCGGGGCCGACGGCGCGGGTGGAAGAGCACCACGCGCCGCGAAGCTTCCTCGGGCGCTACGTCTTCAGCACCGACCACAAGGTGATCGGGTTGCAGTACCTGCTCACGGCCATGCTCATGGCGCTGGTGGGCGGCGCGCTGGCGGTGATGATCCGCTACCAACTCGCCTGGCCGGAGAAGACCGTGGTCACGCCCGAGACGTATCTCGCGCTCGTGACCATGCACGGCACGATCATGGTGTTCTTCGTGGTCTCGCTCGCGCTGGTGAGCGGCTTCGGGAACTTCCTGATCCCGCTGCACATCGGCGCGCGCGACATGGCCTACCCGTTCCTGAACATGCTCTCGTTCTGGACGGTCGTGCCCGGCTGCCTCTTGATGCTGGCGGCCTTCTTCGTGGAGGGCGGCGCGGCGGCCGCGGGCTGGACGGCCTATCCGCCGCTCTCGGCGCTCAAGGAGGCCGTGCCCGGCTCGGGCCTCGGGCAAACGCTGTGGCTGCTGGCCATGGCGCTCTTCATCGCCTCGTTCACGATGGGCGGGCTGAACTACATCACGACCATCCTGAACTGCCGCGCCAAGGGCATGACGCTGATGCGCATGCCGCTCACGGTGTGGATGTTCTTCGTCTCGGCGGTCCTGGGCGTGCTGGCGTTCCCGCCGCTCACGGCCGCGGCGCTCATGCTGCTCGGCGACCGGCACCTCGGCACGAGCTTCTTCCTGCCGGGCGGGCTCGTCTTCGGCGAGGAGGTCCTGGCCCACGAGGGCGGCACGCCGCTGCTCTTCCAGCACCTGTTCTGGTTCCTCGGCCACCCCGAGGTCTACGTGATCGTGCTGCCCGCGATCGGCATCGCCTTCGACGTGATCGCGACCCACGCGCGCCGGCCGCCCTTCGGCTACCGCATCTCGGTCTACGCCACGCTCTTGATCGCCTTCCTGTCCATGATCGTGTGGGGCCACCACATGTACGTGAGCGGGATGAACCCGCTGGTGGGCGAGTACTTCTCGATCGCCACGGTCTCGATCACGGCGCCCTTCTCGGTGCTCGGCATCAACCTGATCGGGTCCCTGTGGCGCGGGCAGATCCGCTTCACGACGCCGATGTACTTCGCGCTGGGCATCATCTCGGTCATCGGCACGGGCGGGCTCGGCGGGCTGTACCTCGGCACCTCGACCACGGACGTCTACTTCCACGACTCCTACTTCGTGGTCGGGCACTTCCACCTGATGATCGGCGTGGTGACGCTGATGGGCACGTTCGCCGGCTGCTACCAGTGGTTCCCGAAGATGTTCGGGCGGCTGATGAACGAGCGCCTCGGCAAGCTGCACTTCTGGCTGACGTTCGTGCCCATGATGGCCGTGTTCGTGCTCATGCACTACCAGGGGCTCTCGGGCATGCTGCGACGCTACTACGACCACTCGCTGTTCGAGTTCCAGACCGCCGGACGCGCGCTCAACAAGCCCATCACGTACTTCGCGCTGCTCGCGGTGGGCGGACAGCTCGTGTTCCTGGTGAACTTCTTCTGGAGCGCCCGGCGTGGCGTGCGCGCGAGCGAGAACCCCTGGGAGGGCGCCTCGATGGAGTGGAACACCGCCTCGCCCGCGCCACATGGCAACTTCGGCCCCGAGGACCCGGTGGCGCGCCGCGGTCCCTACGAGTACGCGCCACAGGACTCGCACCAGGAATACCTCCCGCAATGGACGGCGTGACCCTTCCGCGACCGCCCAGCGCGCGCGCGGCGGAGACGCTGCTGGTCGCCTTCCTGGCGACGGTGACGATGCTCTTCGCCGGCTTCACCTCGGCCTATCTCATCCGCCGCACGGGCTCGGACTGGGCGCGCCTCGAGCTCTCGCCGCTGGTCTACGTCAACACGCTGGTGCTGCTCGGCGCGAGCGTGACGCTCGAGCTCGCGCGCACGCGGGGCAGTGCGCTCTGGCCGCGCGCCGCCGCGCTCCTCGGCTGCCTGTTCCTGATCGGGCAGGTGCTCGTCTGGCGCACGCTCTCGGCCGACGGACAGCTCGTCTGGCATCGCCCCCAGGGTGCATTCTTCTTCCTGCTCTCGCTCGTGCACGGCCTGCACCTCGCGGGCGGACTGATCGCGCTCGTCTGGCTGCTGACACGGCACGCCCGCCTGCACCTCGTGGTCATCTATTGGCACTTCCTCGCTCTGGCCTGGATCTACGTCCTCGCCCTCCTGCGCTTCCAATGAGCACGAGCCTCGCCCCCGCTCCCGCCCTGAGCACGCACGAGAGCCCCTTCTACTCGGTGGAGTGGCGCAAGCTGATGATGTGGCTGTTCCTCGTCACGGATGCCCTGCTCTTCGCGGGCTTCCTGGGGGGCTATGCCTTCTGCCGGCTGGCGAGCGATCGACCCTGGCCCGATCGCGCCCAGGTCTTCGACCTCAACTTCATCACGGTCATGACCTTCGCGCTGATCACGAGCTCCACCACCATGGCGAGCGCGGTCCTCGCCGCGCGCAACGGCCGGCTCAGGACGGCCCGGAGCTTCCTGCTCGTCACGGCGCTCATCGGCCTCGCCTTCCTCGGCATGCAGGCCTACGAGTGGACGCACTTCATCCAGGCCGGAGCGCGACTCGACTCCAATCCATGGGGCGTCCCAGGCTTCTCGTCCTACTTCTTCCTCATCACGGGCTTCCACGGCACGCACGTCCTGATCGGCGTGCTCGTGCTGCTCCTGACGGCCGCGCGCTCGCTCGCGCGACCCAACGCGGACGAGATGGTCGAGGTGGTCGGCCTCTACTGGCACTTCGTGGATCTCGTGTGGGTCTTCGTCTTCGGCTGCTTCTACCTCGTGTAGGAACGATCACCATGTCGCAAGCGAGCAGCGTCTCGAGCTATCGAACCTACTGGACGGCCTGGCTGGTGCTCCTGGCTCTGACCGTGGGCATGGTCTTCACGGGCCAGAAGTCGGTCATGGTGGGCGGCATGCTGGCCAAGGCCGGCCTGATCACGCTGCTGTACATGCACCTGATGCACGAGAAGAGGCGCCTGGTGTGGACCGTCTTGCTCGCGATCTTCCTGACCTCGGCCGTGCTGGTCGGGCTGCTCGTCCCCGATGGGAAGGCGATGTAGCCGTGCGCTGGCTGCGCGTTCTCTTGGCCGCGGGAGCGCTGTGGTGCGCGGGCGCTCCGCTGCCGGCCCAGTCCTGCTGACCGCGTTTCGGGGACACCCCGGAAACGGCTCGCCTGGCAGGCGGGTTCCAACACGCGACGCTCGTGCTCCTGCTCGTGCCCTGGACGCTCGTCGGAGGCGCGGCCTGGTGGTTCGCGCGAGGGTCGCGGCGTGAGCCGAACGACTGAGCTACTAGTTCCGAAAGTCTGCGCGCGCCGCAGCGAATTCTAGGCGGCGTTGCCGACGAGTTTCTTGATGGAGGCGCTTCGTGCGGCGAAGAGGGCTGCGGTCAGGAGTTGTCCGTGAGG